>CBJMQH010000370.1:0-5704 GCA_966431825.1 uncultured Trinickia sp. | reverse complement strand
AGCTTGTTATTTTTTGTATTCATTGTTGTTATGGGTCTTTCTATTTCGGCATCGATCAGATGCCCGTAATCCGCCTATTGCCGCTGCAAGAAAGCTGGGCGCTGCCGCAACAGGATGGCGCGCATTATGCCTCGGAATTGCTGCCGTCGCCATCATCGGTTCGCCGACCCCGCCCCGGCTCTCCCAGGCCGTGCGTAGAAAATTTTTCTCCGAAGCTAACCGGAACGGGTTTTCTTTGGAACCAAATTTTAAAAGGGCACGCGTACGATAGGACACCTTTCCAGCCTCGACCGAACACGAAAACGATGAGCACGACCGACGGATTGCACTACTTCGACTACGCCGCCACGACACCTGCCGACCCACAGGTGATCGAGGCAATGATGGGCTGCCTCGGTCTCTCGGGCGTGTTCGGCAACCCGGCTTCCAGCTCTCATGCTGCCGGTGCAAAGGCCCGTCAACGCGTAGAACAATCGCGCAAGCAGGTGGCCGATCTGATCGGCGCAGCACCCGACGAAATCATCTGGACATCGGGCGCGACCGAATCGAACAACCTCGCCCTGAAAGGCTATGCCGACGCGGCATCAGAAAGACGCCATCTGATCACGAGCCGGATCGAGCACAAGGCGATCCTCGACACAGCCGCGAGCCTCGAGCGCCGGGGCATGGCCGTGACCTACCTGGACCCGACGCGCGACGGCGAAATCACCGTCGAGCACGTGCGCGCTGCGTTGCGCGAAGACACGGGCATCGTGTCGTTGATGCTCGTGAACAACGAGCTCGGTACGCTGACCGACATTGCCGCGATCTCCCGCGTGGTGCACGCAGCGGGCGCCATCCTGCACGTCGACGCCGCCCAGGCACTCGGCAAGACCCCCATCGACGTCAATGCGCTCGGCATCGACCTGATGTCGATGTCCGCCCATAAGGTCTATGGGCCGAAGGGCATCGGCGCGCTCTATGTGCGCCGCGAAGTGGCCGCGCGTATCGAGCCGCAAATGCATGGTGGCGGACACGAACGCGGCCTGCGTTCGGGCACGCTGGCGACGCATCAAATCGTGGGTATGGGTACGGCCTGCGAACTGGCCAGGACGCTGATGGCAGCGGATAGCGAACGCATTGCCAAACTGAGCGCGCATTTCCTCGAAAACGTGGAGGCACTGGAAGGCGTCAAGCACAACGCGAGCGCGGCGCGCCGCATTCCGCATACGCTGAGCGTGACGATCGGGCTCAGCGGCTTCTTTACGTTCATGCTGGCGGGCGACCTGGCCGTTTCGTCAACTTCGGCCTGCAACTCGGCGGCCGGCACCCCGTCGCACGTGCTGCGTGCAATCGGCCTTGACGATGACGCCGCGAGCCGCACGATTCGCCTGAGCCTTGGCCGCTTCACCACGAAAGAAGACGTGGACTACGCGATCGCTTGCCTGCACGACACGGTCGAGCAGTGCCGCGCGATGGCCTGATTGCTGAAGCCCGATCGGCGTAGCCACGGCAGTCGGCGCGCCGTCGAAGGCTCAGTGTGCGGTCCGCCTGCTCGCTTGGTTCAGTGCGCGATCTCGAGTGCCGAGACGGCGGCCGCGAGTCCCGCGCCTTTCAGCGTTTCCGAAGGGCGCACGCCAAAAAGCCGGCGATAGTCGGTGGCGAACTGGCTCAGATGCCAGAACCCCCACGCAGCGGCGATTTCCTGCACCGAACCGGCTGCGCCCGAACGGTCAGCCACCCCCTCGCGAGCGGCACGGCAAAGATCGCGCCGTGCGCCGTTGAGCCGGATCATCCGCAAGTAAGCGGCCGGCGCCATGCCGAGCACATCCTGGAAGCAATATTGCAGCGTCCGGCGGCTCACATGCAGTTGCGCGCAGAGCTCGGGCACGCCGACGGGCCGATCGCGATTCGTAATGGCGTACTCACGCGCTTCGGCAACGATCGCTTGCCGGCGCTGGCGCGTAGGGCACGCGAGCGCCTGCGCGTAGCCGGGAGAACAGAGGTCGAACAGCGCGGCGAGCAACGAAGCTTGCAGATTGTCGCGTGCGAATCCCGAAATCTGCGTGGCATCGAGCGCCTCGGTGTCGAGCAGCGGCCGCAGGATCGCACAGAGCGCCATCTTGCGCTCGGCGCCGATCGAGACGACTTCGGTGTTCGGGGTGCGCTCGGTCAGACCCAGGTGCTCGACTTCCGCCGCGTACGTCCGCAGCACGTCGCCCTTGACGACGATGCCGAAGAATTCGTACTCGCCCGGCGTCACCAGTTCGAACTCGACGCCGCCAGGGCGGAATGCAAGCGCATCGGTATCGACGAGATGGCCGTCGATACGCCCGTGTCCGTCGTCACAGATCGGGATACCGAACCAATAGGCATCCGAAGTGACTTCACAGGTCTGCCGCAGCGCATGACTCGTCATTTCGCGAAAAACGGTCATGTCGTCGAGAAACAACTCGGCGAGCGTGCCCGTGAAACGGCCGGCGCTGAGCTGATCGTAGGTTTGCCGCCAGCCGTGAAGGTTGCGCGCCTGCTCGTCAGCATCGTGTGCGATAGACGTCTGCACGCGCGCTTCGTCGAGCCGCACCGCGCGTTGCAGCGGCGGGGCATAGGCTTCGGTCTTCAAAGAGGCGGTTGTCATGGCCGGGTTGCTGTTGTTTCGTGGTAAATCGCAGGCCATCAATGCAAGTCTCATGCCGACACGCATCGATCGGCCGGGCCGCGGCGCCTTACTTGCACTGCGCGGGTCCGCCACGTCTCGCGTCAAGCAAGGGCCGCCGCGCGCATGTCGTCGAGCCGTGCATACCACGTCAGCACGCACCGGCACGGCGCATCAATGCGCCACGATGAACGCGTGCCCTCGAGCGCTACCGGGCCTGCAGGCGATTCGACCGTGCCGCCCGACTGCCTGGCGAGCCAAAGTGCATCGCTGTCGTCTTTGAGTCCTACGCCGGTCAGCCCCAAACGCCGCCCATTCGTCAGCAGGTAATGTAACTTGAAAGCGGCGGCCGCATAAGCGAGTCCTTCCGGGCGCACATTCGAAATACAGTTGCGTTCGGCGTCGCTGCGGCCCACGCGGGGCTGATACGTCAAGTAGACGCCGAGGCTGTCGGGCGAGCTGAGTCCTGGCCGCTCACCGATCAGCGTCACGACGAATTGTGCGCCGAGGATTTCGCCGACTTCATCGCCGAGCGCGACGCGGGCTTGGCGCGCAACGACAATCGGCGCGATGCTCCAGCCTTCGAGCATCGGCCTCAGTTCGCGCAGCAGCGGCACGGCCTGCTTGGCGGCGGCAAATGCGGAGAGGCCGTCGGCGACGACGAAGACGACATCGGGCGTCGGGCCGTTCATCGCGCGCAGCGCATCGGCGCTCTCGGGGCTGAGCCGCCGGCCCAGGTCGGGGCGGCGCAGGTAGTGCGCGCGATCCGGTGCGGCACTGTGCACATCGACGGACGCGAAGCGGTCGGATTGCAATTGGGCATGCAGCGCGTCGACATCGAGCGGGTGATGCACGGCGTCGCGCGCCTGTGCGTGCGAGAGGTTGAATGCAAGCAGCGGGGCGGTGGGCAGGCTGTTTCCGGCTCGCCCTAGCGCGATACGCGCCTGCGTAAACTGCCGCAGCGCCTGCCACGGATTCTTTTCGACAGCGTCGCTCATTACGCCCCCATCCAGGCTTGCGCGCCTTCGAGCAACGGCTGACGGACCGAGGCAGGCAGCACGGCGCCGCGCCCATCGATGATCTGCATCGACTGCAACCAGGCCTCGAACTCGGGGGCACGCCGCAGGCCAAGCGCTTCGCGCACATAGAGCGCGTCGTGGAACGACGTGCTTTGGTAGTTGAGCATCACGTCGTCGGCGCCCGGTATGCCCATGATGAAGTTGACGCCGGCCACGCCGAGCAGCGTAAGCAGGTTGTCCATGTCGTCCTGATCGGCCTCGGCGTGGTTCGTGTAGCAGATGTCGCAGCCCATCGGCACGCCGAGCAGCTTCCCGCAGAAATGGTCCTCGAGCCCGGCGCGCGTGATCTGTTTGCCATCGTAGAGGTATTCGGGCCCGATGAAGCCGACGACGGTGTTCGTCAAGAGCGGCTTGAACTGACGGGCCACGGCATAGGCGCGCACTTCGCAGGTCTGCTGATCGACGCCATGGTGTGCGTTGGCCGACAGTGCGCTGCCTTGGCCCGTTTCGAAATACATCACGTTCTCGCCGACGGTGCCGCGCTTGAGCGAGAGCGCGGCTTCGTACGCTTCTTGCAGTAGCGAAAGCGAAATGCCGAAGCCGGCGTTGGCCTGCTCGGTGCCGGCAATCGACTGGAAGACAAGGTCGACGGGTGCGCCTCTTTCGATCGCGGCAATCGAATTCGTCACGTGCGTGAGGACGCACGATTGCGTCGGCACTTCGTACTGCTGACGGAACGCATCGATCATTTCGAGCAGCGTCGTGATCGCCGACAGGCTGTCGGTGGCCGGGTTGATGCCGATCACCGCATCGCCGCAGCCATACATAAGGCCATCGAGCATCGATGCTGCGATGCCTTTGACGTCGTCGGTGGGATGGTTGGGCTGCAGACGTACCGACAGGCGGCCGGGCAGTCCGATCGTATTGCGAAAGCGCGTGACGACGGGCCGCTTGCGGGCCGCCACGATGAGGTCCTGATTGCGCATGAGCTTCGAGACGGCAGCGACCATCTCGGGCGTGAGCCCGGCGCCGATACGGATCAGCGCGTCGCTGTCGGTCGTGCTCGACAGGAGCCAGTTGCGCAAGTCGCCCACCGTCAGGTGGGCTATTTCGGCGAAGGCGGTGCGATCATGGCCGTCGATGATGAGGCGCGTGACCTCGTCGCTTTCGTATGGAATCAGCGCTTCGTCGAGAAACCGTTTCAGCGGCACTTGTGCAAGTGCCATCTTGGCGGCCACGCGTTCCTCCTCGCTGGCTGCCGCTACGCCGGCAAGCTCGTCGCCCGAGCGCAGCGGGCTTGCCTTGGCGAGCAGGGTCTTAAGGTCTGCGAACCGGTACTTCCGGCTGCCGATTGTCTCCGTGTAGCTCATCGTTTCGACTCCAGATCATCCGGCAGACACCCGGGCACAGCCGCGGTGCGGTCCCGTGCCCGGGCGATGTGCGTCACTCCTCGAGCAGCGCATCGGCCGGCGCGTCTTCGCGTTGATGCCGCGTCATCAGGAAATAAACGTACCCCAAGCCTGCGAAGATCGCAAAGACCACGGCAACTTCGCGGTTGAAATAGACCATCGTCGCAAGAGAGACGACTGCAGAGACGAGGGCGAACGCCGGAAAGTAGGGATAGAGCGGTGCGCGGAACGGGCGAGCCATGTTCGGTTCGCTGCGGCGCAGTTTGAACAGCGCGAGCATGCTGATGATGTACATGACGATCGCGCCGAAGACCGACATGGTGACGATGTTGGCGGTGAGCGTCTGGCCCGCGAACTGGATCAGCTCGTCGCTGTAGATGGCGGCGATGCCGATGACGCCGCCGGCGAGGATCGCGCGATGCGGGGTCTTGAAGCGCGGATGCACGGCGGCGAGCCAGTCGGGCAGATACCCGGCCCGAGCGAGGGCGAAGATCTGGCGCGAGTAGCCGAGAATGATGCCGTGGAACGAGGCGACAAGACCGAAGAGGCCGAGCCAGACGAGCATGTGCATCCAGCCGCTGTTGGCACCCACGATGTACTTCATCGCTTGCGGCAGCGGGTCGTTGATATTGGACAGGCGG
>CBJMQH010000369.1:0-5710 GCA_966431825.1 uncultured Trinickia sp. | reverse complement strand
CGATCGGGGCCCTTTCCTTGTCGGGGTGTCGGACTGACATCGTCGCCATCAGGCCGCGTACTGGAGGCTGACATGCTCAAGAAACTGCATTTAAAAAACGTCGGCCCGTCGGACGAGTTGACGCTTCATCTCAAGCCGCGACTGAACCTAATAAGGAGTATTGCGGCAGGGGTGGTGAACGCCAAAATTGCGAGCTCGATTCCCGCTGACGTCCGCTATCGGTCCCGCCAAGACATACTCGTCAAGAATCATCGGGCCACTAGGGGTTTCGGGGCACGTCCGTCGAGCGCCACAGTTCGCGCACCCAGTCTCGCAATAAGAGCGATTCTGCCCAACGATCTGTCGTGTCGTTGCCGTCGGGGCCGATAATCGCATACGGCTGCGGACCGAGTTCGCACGTAAATCCGAGCGAATCGTGCCCGCCCGCGCGGCGGCGCCACGACGCAAAGCCATAACGCCACCAGTCGAGAAACAAGTCGACCCACTTCCGGTGTGGGGCGAACGACAGCTCGATCTGAACCTGCTCCCTGCTGGCGACGCGTCCGTGAAAGGCCCAAGCGTGATCGAGCACACGATGCATGAGGGCGTGATTCTCATCCGATACCGGCCATGCGAACTCGCGTGCGACGAGGTAGTGCGAAAGATCGCCTAGCAACTTCAAATCCGGACGCGCATCGAGCAGATCGAGCGTGAAATACAAGTCGGTCGTCATCCGGTCCCGATGCGTTTCGATGAGGACCGGGAAGTCCACTTGCTCGCTCAAACGCGACCACCCATCGATAAGCTCGAGCGCCTCGGAAAGGGTGCGCGGCCGCACGTCCGGCTGTACGTCGATGTGATGCGCACCGAATTCAACGGCATGTTCGAGAACGGGTTGCAGATCGTCGACGGTACGCGGAAAGCATTGCCCCTCCGCTTCGAGTCCGTATGCACGACGAAGCTCGGTCAGGCGTCGCACGTCTTCCCGGTTCGTATAGTGCGCACTGACGCCGTCGAATCCTGCTTCGGCGATCAATCGCAGGTTTTCTTCGAGCGTCCGCTCGTAGCCGTCGGTGTGCCGGCGCTCCATCGCCCACATCGATTGGAAGACGAGCAAGCGCTGGCTCATGCATGCTCCGATGCGAGCAGTGATTTGAGCTTGACGGTTCGGTCTGCTAAGCGAACGGGGTCGACGCGCGCGCCGCGGGCGATGAGTTCTTGTCCAACCCGCACGTCCCGTGCAATTTCGCCGACAAGGCCGACTCCGCTCGCGCCGACCACCGCACCCTGCTCGTCGATCGCGAAGAAGAGCTGCGACTCCGCAGTGGTTTCGCGCAATACGGTCTGCGTACCCCACATTGGCATGCCTGCGACTTGTATCGTCAACTCGTACTGATCCGACCAAAACCATGGCACGGCTGTGAACGGTAGATTCGCGCCAAGCATATTGCGGGCTGCAACATCGGCTTGGTCCTCCGCGTTCTTCCAGCTCTCCAGCCGCATGCGACGGCCAAAGACCGGATGAATGAACGAGCAGGCGTCGCCTGCGGCGAATATGTCGAGGTCGCTCGTCCGAAGGGTTTCGTCGACGGCGATGCCGTTTTCAACGTCCAAACCACTTTGCCGTGCGAGCGCGTCGCGTGGTGTCACGCCGATTCCGACGACGACCACGTCGCAATTCACCGTCGTCCCATCTCCGAGCTGAACGCCCGTCACGCGCTCCACGCCAACGATCCGTTCGATCCGGATCCCACAGCGCAGATCCACGCCTTTTTGGCGATGTTTCCGCGCAAGAGCGGTCGCGACTGCCTCGGGGACTGCTCGCATCAACGGGCGCGTACCCGCTTCGAGTACCACCACTTCACATCCTTGCGCGATTGCGCTCGCCGCGACTTCCATGCCGATGAAGCCGGCGCCGACCACGGCGACGCGTCGCCCCGGAGTGAGCGCGGCTGCGATGGCCTGGGCATCGCGCGCGTCACGCAAGACGTGAACGCCAGACAGCGTGGCGCCGGGGATATCGAGCGTACGGGGCTCCGCGCCCGTAGCAATCAGTAAGCGGCGATAGGGAAGCGCACGGCCGTCGGCTAGCGTAACGTGACGGCGTTGACGATCGATGCCGGCGACCCGTGTAGCCAACTGAAGCGTAATGCGTTGGTCCCGATAATAGGCGTGGTCGAATAGTGCGCACTGCTGCGTCGTCTTGTTTCCCACCAACACTTGCTTCGATAAAGGCGGGCGCTCGTACGGGGCATCCTGCTCCTCGCCGAGCAGGACAATCGGCCCGTCCCATCCGTGTCGCCGCAGGGCGTGGGCAGCGCGTGCCCCACATTGACCTGCTCCGACGATGACCATCGATTCCGTCGTTTCCATTGCCCGCCTCATCCTCGACGTTAGCGGTAGCGTCCTGCGAGGGCTGACACGCGCTCGATGTTTTGCGGGGTGATAAACCCCGGCCCCGAACTGACATTGCGCGCCTCATAGACGGGTTTGAGCCCGTAATCCTGAAGACGCTTCAAGAACTTCGGGTTCTTCTGCAGTTGGGCCTTGGCCTGCTCAATATCCGTGTTGTGGTTCTGATGCATGATGGCGAGCATCGCGATCGGAATATAGCCTTGCAGGTACGGTTGCTGATCGGTGCAGAACTTGATCGTTCCATCCTTGATCGCCTTGGCCACGTCCGCGTCGATGTCGAATGTCGCGAACCAAATCTTGCCGGCAAGGCCCAGCTTCTGTACTGCGCGAATGGTCGGGTCGGCCGAAGTCGGGCCGAGCGTCAATACCGCTTGCGTATCCGGATGGGTCCGCAGATAGGCACTGACTTTGGACTCGATGCCGGTCGGGTCCGTACCGGAGTCGAGCACCGATGCCTTCATATTCGCACCGATCGCGTCGGCAAAACCGCGGCAACGCTCGAACGAAAGCGGATTGGTCGCGTAGTGGTTCACGCACAGGAAGGTCTTCACGCCGTCGGCTTTCGCACGCAGGCCGGCTTCCTTGCCGGCGAGGTATTCGGGTTGCCCTACATGCATGAGCGCGCCGAGTTCCGCGCTTTGCTGCTCCGTTCCCGTGTTGGCTGTGATGAACGGAATGTTCTTCGCCTTCAAGCGCGAGATGGAGTTCTTTAGCAGATCGAAGTCGGCGATCGTCGTGACGACGCCGTCGTACCCGCGTGCCGAAGCTTGATTGATCAATTGAACCATGTCGGCAAGGTCGCCGTTGGGTGGGTTGCGGTAGTCGGTTTGGACAGTAAAGTCTTCGTCGGCGTCCTTGATGCCGTTTTTCACGGTGTTCCACCATGCGTCCGAATCGGGTGCATGGCTGATGAAATCGAAGTGCGCGGCGGGGTCCGCATGCGCGAAGCTGCAGACGCCCAGATAGAGCGCCGCGACGGCAAGACGCAGCGCCTTGCGAAAGGGGAATGTCATAGCTGTCTCCAAGTTTATGTTCGTTTATGGGCGGCGACGCACCGCCTGACGACGGACGCCATCGCGCCGACGGGCGCGCATTCCGACGATAGCCCGATGAGGACTTGCCCGTCCTCGATCTTCACCGGGTGGGTGATCAGGTTGATGCAAACAGGCGCGCCCTGTGCCGCTCCTGTCGGAATATGGAAGCGGCCCATATGCATCGGACACTCGACGATCTCGCCGAACACGAACCCTTCCGTAAGGCGCGCTGTCTCGTGCGTGCAGTGTCCGGCTGAGGCATAGAATCCGCTTGGCGTGTGATAGATCGCGTAAAGCTTGCCTTCATGACTGAACTCGACGACATCCTCCTCGTCGATATCCTCGCAGCCGCACACGCGATGCCATTGCAGAACTGTCATACCCCTCTCCTTTTGTTAAGTCCCGGTCGCGCTTCGTTGCGTGCCGGTTAGCGACCATGCGCCGCAACCGGCAGGTCTTTGGAACGCGTGGCATCTGCATTCCGGGAAGCGCCCGGCACGTCCGGTGTCGCCATGTATTGCGGGTCGTGGCGCTGTGCGGCGAAGACGCGAATGATTTCGCGCCAGGCGCTGGCGAGACCGTCGTAGGCTGGCGGCAACTCGGCTTTGATCGCTTCACGCAGTTGCGG
The DNA here is from genome assembly GCA_966431825.1 of uncultured Trinickia sp. GTDB lineage: Bacteria > Pseudomonadota > Gammaproteobacteria > Burkholderiales > Burkholderiaceae > Trinickia. The sequence goes on along the minus strand of CBJMQH010000369.1, from coordinate 1,654 downwards.
TAGCGCATGAAACGGCACGTTGGGGAACATGTGATGTTCGATGTGATAGTTCATGTTCCAGTAGAGGAACTGCAGGAATGGGTTGAGCTTCAGCGTGCGAGTAGAGAACCGATGATCGAGTTCGTTCTCGCGCAGGCCTGTGTGCTGCGTGATTGCCAGCAACTCGTGAAGCCACGCCCCGTAGGATCGCGGCAGTAGCAGGAAGACGACTGGAAGCCACGAATGCGCCGCGACTGCCCATACGATCACGCCCAGATACAACGCGAGGACGATTCGTGAATTGCGGTACATCGCACGATATTCGCTAGGTGGGACGACGGCTTTCGCGCTCGTCGACACGACCCCGAAGCTGTGCAGAATGATATTGCCGAGGTGGTGGATACCGTGCGATACGCGTAGAAAGTCGGTCGCGAGCTTGAAGTAGTTGGGCGGCCGTTTAACGGCGATTTCGACGTCCGACGGCACGGTCGCCGTCAGGTGGGTGTAGGTGTGATGCTGCGCGTGCGACCAGCGGCTGTAGATCTGCTCGCGCCACGTCATAAAGCAGATCAGCCAGTGTACCGATTCATTGAGCCATTCGGTCTTGAACGGCGTGCGGTGACGAAGTTCGTGCTCGATCGCTTCCGCGAACGCGTAGATCGTTCCGTAAAGCAAAAATGCCGGAACGCACCACCGCGTACCGAGCGAAAGCCATGCAAGCGCGCCGCTTCCTGCGACCAATGCGATAAAGCCAAGGAAGTGAAGGAGCGCTTCCTTGTCGCTTCGCCGGGTGAGCGCTTTCAGTACTTTCCGATCGAGCCCGCACTTGTACCAATCGTCCATCGTGACGATTTTCGAGTTCGTTTCCTCTGTGGACATGCATCGCCTCTGTGGTAAGTCGCTTCGTTGCTTGACGGTGGATGAAGCGCGTGGGGGTGCTGAGCAGCTTGAAGGTCATTAAAGTCTCCAAATGATCAACCGTCAAAGTGCGTGATGCCTCAAATTGAGGTATTTAGGGTATCTCTGGAGGAAAATGGCGCCTGTTTTGGTGAATACTGGGTCGATGTGTGTGCCAAGTAACTCAATATGAGGCATCGTGGCCGGCCGCCAACGGTCGGCAGCGCAGCTGTGGGAGGGACTACGATGAAAGGCAGGCCGACGCTTAAGCAATTGATGGAAATGACTCAGCTAAGCCGAGCCACGATCGATCGCGCGCTCAACAATCGAGCGGGCGTGCATCCGCGTACGCGTCGAGCCATCGAGGAGGCGTTGCAGCGATGCAATTCGCCCGCGTCGGATCAGGCCGTGTGTGCAGAAGCACGCGCCCGGTATTTCTTCAGAATATTGGCGCAAGCCGGCGACGCGTTCACTGACGAACTGACGCGTACCGCCGCCGCACTCGAATCGGAATTCGATGCTGCGGGCGTGAAACTCGAAGTCGTGAGTTGTGTGGGCGCTTCGGAGGAAGACGTCGTTGCCAAAGTGCGTGAGGCAAGCATCGCCTCGGATGGTATAGGCATTATCTGCACGAACACCGCTGCGATAACAGCGGCGCTGCGCGAGTGCAAGGCAGCAGGTAAGTCGATCGTCACGCTGATAACGGATGTGGATGCGGCTGCCCGGCACACTTACGTCGGTGTCAACAATCGGGCTGCAGGTCAATCTGCTGCGTTTT
>CBJMQH010000368.1:0-5714 GCA_966431825.1 uncultured Trinickia sp. | reverse complement strand
CGCGCGCGAGATCGTCCCGCGCGGCGAGTTCGGGGGTAATCCAGATCGCGTTGGAACGGTGCGCGATCAGTCGCGCAACGGAAACGGAGAGCGTTTCCACGCAGTTCGCCGGCACGCGTAAGGCGTGGGCATCGAAGAACGCATCCGTGTTCAACCGCGGTACCGTGCCCGTCGGAGCAACCACGAGCGGGTAGTCGAGTACGGCATGCGGGGAGAAAAGCGCCTGCGACGCGAGTAGCGGGTGGTGCGGTTGGACAGCCATGACGAGCGGCTCCGCGTAGAGCAGTTCGAAAGACAGCCCTTGCATGGCCGCCGGTTCCGCCATGCGCCCGATCACGCAGTCGAGATGGCCCGCCTTCAGCGCGGCAAGCAGGATGTCGTTCGTGGCCGTGCGCAGCCGTACGCCCGCATCGGTGTGCTGTGCGCGCAGCGCGATCAACGCGTCGGGCAACAGCCCGCTTGCCACGGTCGGCAGGGCGCCGATATCGAGCGAGCGCACCGACGCACTCGTCGGCCCCTGGAGCGCGCCGGCCGCTGCCTCCATCGCGCGGGCCACGCCTGCCGCGTAGCGCAGGAAGTGCTCACCGGCGGGCGTAAGCGCCGCGCCGTGGCGCCCCCGATCGACGAGGCGCACGCCCGCAAGCATTTCGAGTTCGGCAAGCGTCTTCGATACGGCCGGTTGGCTCAGGTGCAGCCGTTCGGCCGCACGGCCGAGATTGCGTTCCTGGGCGATCGCCAAAAAGCAACTGACGTGGCGGAAGCTGATTCGATTTTCCATTACCGCAAGTTATCGATCGGCGGAACAGAAGTCAATTTACGGGCAGCATGAGGCGGACCTACAGTGTGGCCTCAAACACGGCGCTGCGGTGACGGGCGGCGTATTCGGAGGAGAACGAAACTCATGTCGGACATGACTTGCGCCAACGCCCATGGCGACTTCGTCCAGCGCGACACTGCGCTGCATCCGCCGGCGCTGACGCCCGGCTACAAGACCTCGGTGTTGCGCTCGCCGCGCCAAGCGCTGATATCGACGCTCAATACGGTCTCCGAACGGACGGGGCCGCTTTTCCGCGCCGACGAACTGGGCCCGCTCGATAACGATCTGATTCTGAACTTCGCGAAAGACGGGCTGCCGATCGGTGAGCGCGTGGTCGTGCACGGGTTCGTGCGCGACGAATTCGGCCGCCCGGTGCGCAATGCGCTCGTGGAAGTCTGGCAGGCCAACGCGGGTGGCCGGTACCGCCATCGCAACGACAAGTATCTTGCACCGATCGATCCGAATTTCGGCGGATGCGGCCGCATGCTGACCGATGCGAACGGTTACTACGTATTCCGTACGATCAAGCCGGGGCCCTACCCCTGGCGCAACCGGATCAACGATTGGCGCCCGTCGCACATTCACTTCTCGCTGACAGGGGACGGGTGGGCGCAGCGCCTCATCACGCAGATGTATTTCGAGGGCGATCCGCTGATCGCGCAATGCCCGATTCTCAAGACGATTCCGAGCGAAGCGCAGGTGCGCGGCCTGATCGCCGTGCCGGACATCGCCAACAATATTCCGCTCGATAGCCGTTGCTATCGTTTCGATATCACGCTGCGCGGCCGTCGCGCGACCTTTTTCGAGCCCTCGAAGCAAGGAGCCCAATGATGCAGCCGACGCCGTTCGCGCCCGTACGCCTGCCCGAGACCGCTTCGCAAACGGGTGGCCCTTACGTCCATATCGGCCTCGCCCCGAAACAGGCCGGGTTCGACATCTTCGAAAACAACTTCGGCAATGTGCTCGTCTCGCCGCAGACGCGCGGGGAACGAATCTCGATCGAAGGCCGCGTTTTCGACGGATCGGGCTCGCTCGTGCGCGACGTCCTCATCGAAATATGGCAAGCCAATGCGGCCGGCAAATATGCGCACCCGGGCGACGCCCAGGACCTCGCCGTCGACCCGGCGTTTCGCGGATGGGGCCGCACGGGGGCCGATTTCGAAACGGGCATTTACCGCTTCGACACGATCAAGCCCGGTGCGGTACCGGGGCCGGGCGGGGCCGTCCAGGCACCGCACGTCTGCCTCGTGTTGTTCGCGCGCGGCATTAACATGGGGCTCCATACGCGGCTTTATTTCGGCGACGAAGCCGAGGCGAACCAGCGGTGTCCCGTGCTGAGCGGCATCGAGTGGGAGGTGCGGCGCAAAACGTTGATCGCCGAGCGCGGCGAGCGCGACGGCCGCGTCGTGTACACGTTCGATATCCGGCTGCAGGACACGCCGGACGGCGGACGCGAGACCGTGTTCTTCGACATCTGAGCGAACCCTGGCGGCGCGGCGTGTGAGCACGAAATAGCACGCCCACGCGTGCCCGCGCCACTAGGGGACGTGCGCGGCATCATTCCCCGTCACGGGGCGATTTTCTTCAATACGGCTCACCGGGTCGACCTTTATCGTTCGGGCTTCGGCATCGATTGCCCTTTCCCGAAGGTGACCCGTGAGCCCGTATCTCTCCATGGCGGCCTTTGCGCTGGCCGCATCGATCTCCCCCGGTCCTGTCAACATCGTCGCGTTGAGTGCCGGCGCGCGCCACGGCCTGCTCGCGAGCCTGCGACACGTCGGCGGCGCGACGCTCGGTTTCGTCGCGCTCTTCCTGCTCGTCGGGCTCGGTCTGCAAGCGCTGCTGACTCGGTTGCCCTATCTGGAGGCGGGCGCCAAGTGGGCGGGCGTCGCTTTTCTCTTCTATCTCGCCGCGAGACTCGCGGCCGACGATGGTGGACTGGGTCCGGCGGACGGCGCAAGCCGGCCGCCCTCCGCCTGGGCGGGGGCCGCGATGCAGTGGCTCAATCCAAAGGCATGGCTTGCCGCGCTGGCCGGCATGGGCGCGTACGCGTCGAGCGGCGTCGACGGGCTCGTCTGGCGCTTCGCCGCCATCTATCTGCCCGTCTGTTACGTTTCGGTCGGCTGTTGGGCGCTGGCGGGAACATCGCTGCAACGCTATCTGAGCGATGCGCGCCACATCCGCTGGTTCAACCGCGCCATTGCAGCGCTGTTGGTCGGCAGTGCTGCCTACTTGATCTGCGAGTGATTCGAATCGCGCGAAACAGCCGACTGGCGCCGTGTCGGCAGCCGCGACTTTACCCGCGATACTGGCCCGGCGTGGCGGCGACGCGTTCGCGGAAGGCGCGTTGCAGATGCGCCTGATCGGCGAAACCCACTTGCGCAGCCACCTCTGCGATCGACATGCCACGCTTGAGCAGCGCCCTGCTCATTTCGACGCGCCTGTCGATGAGATAGGCATGCGGGGTCATGCCGTAGCGAGCGCGAAACGCGCGGATCAGGTAGGACGACGACAACCCGGCCGCGGCGCAGATGTCATCGAGCTTGAGCGCTTCGACGCAGTGCGCGCGAATGAAATCGGCCGCGCGCGCCACGCCCGGATGGGTGCCGCGGCTGCGTAGGCCGGCCGGCGCAAGCGTGTGGTCCATGTCGGTAAAGCAGGCTACGGCTGCGCTCTCTTTCTCCAGCAGCGAGGCGTCGTCGTCGGTGAGGACTGCGTACAGTCGGTTCAGCCCGCGCGTGAGCCCCGGCTCGACCACTGCCGCACTGACGTATGGCCGGTAGGCGGTCTCTCGGGCTGCACCGGTATCGGGTGCGCCGGTCCTGGCCCCGTTCTGAACGCTCGCGAGCCACGCGGCATCCACGTAGAACATGCGGTACGACCACGGTTGGTCGTCGATCGGGTTGCAGGCGTGGACTTCCTCGGGGTTGATGACGACAGTCGCGCCGGCGCCGATGCGCGTTTGGATATTTCCGTTCAAATAGGTGCTTTCACCGCCGTTGATGACACCGATCGAGAACGTCGCATGCGTATGCTTTGCATAGCAGACCCGACGACCATCGGCGATCGAACGGGCCTCGATGTAGGGCAGTGCATCGTCGCGCCAGAACTGGGGCGATTGCTGGGGTGTGGGGGAAGACGGCATCAGGTAAGCCTCGATTGGCGATCACTTGCGCCCAGGGAGTGTACACGGGCGAGGCGAGGCGCGGTGTCCGCGCGCGTGCCGCGGCTGCGGCGGGTCGGGGTCGCGCTCGATGCGGCAAGCTTGCTCATCGCCGCGTCCTGTCGTCGGGTCTCGCGTTTGACGCGCCTTGCCTCCTGTCGCAACAACGCGGCAAAGGCCGCTTCATCGGTGCGCAGGCCGCGCCGCGTGCGCACCTTCGGCAGGTTCCGCAGCGTGTCGGCTTCGAATGCGGCGATGACGGCCGGATGGATGTAGCAGCGCCGGCAAACGGCCGGCGTGTTGCGCAACGTCGCGGCAACTTGCTTGACTGTCTCGACGAGCTGCTTGCGAGCATGCGCCGGGCTTTGCAGTTCGATGCCCCGCAAAGCGGCCAACGCGAACACGCTGCCGGCCCACGTTCGGTAGTCCTTCGCAGTGAAATCGGCACCGCTCGCTTCGCGCAGGTAATCGTTGATGTCCGACGAGCCGACCGGACGGCGATCGCCGTTTTCATCGACGTACTGAAACAACTCCCGCCCCGGTAACTCCATGCATTCGCGGACGATGCGCGCAACGCGCGGGTCGTCCACATCGACGTCGTGCTCGACACCGCTCTTGCCGCGGAAGCGAAAGCGCAAATGGCCGGCGCGTACGGCTGCGTGACGCTTGCGCAGCGTCGTAAGCCCGTACGAGCGGTTCTCGCGCGCATACTCCACGCTGCCCACGCGCACGAGCGTTACGTCGAGCAGACGCACAACAGTTGCGACCACCTTGTCCCAGGGCATGCCCGGCAAACGCAGGTCGCGTGCGACGCGCGCGCGGATGCGCGGCAGGGCATCGCCGAAGGCCGCCATGCGCTCGTACTTCGTGGCATCGCGTGTCTCGCGCCACTTGATGTGGTAGCGATACTGCTTGCGCCCGCGTGCGTCCCGGCCCGTCGCCTGCAAGTGGCCGTGCGGGTCGGGGCAGATCCAGACGTCCGTGTAAGCCGGCGGAACGGCGAGCTTGTTGATACGCGCGATCTCATCCGGGTCGGTGATCCGCGCCCCGTTCGGGTGGCGGTAGACGAAACGGCCGCGCACGAGCTCCCGGGTGATCCCAGGGCGCCGATCGTCGACATAGCGCAACCCCGGCGGCAACGGGGGGGCGCTCGGATCGGGCGGCGCACCGGCGGCTGGTGCGCTTGCAGCACGGGTCGCCGAGGGGCGGACGGCCGCGCGCGGGCGTGACATGGACGGCATGGCATCTTCGATGGACCGGGATGCCTGCCGTGATGGCAACCTTCGTTCCCGGACGCTGCACGGCCGCGAGGCCGCTGGCCGCGGCGGGATGGGCGGCCGCCTATCGGCGAGGATAGATTTTTTCTATCGCATATATTTTTACAATCAAATTCACCTGCCGATAGTGTTGGGGCATAATTCAGTCATTCCCCAACCACTCTGAAGAGGACGCAGCAAATGCCGATCATCAACAGCCAAGTCAAACCGTTCAAGGCAACCGCGTTTCACAACGGCGAATTCGTCACGGTAACGGACGAGACCCTGAAGGGCAAGTGGTCCGTCTTCGTCTTCTATCCGGCCGATTTCACGTTCGTGTGCCCGACCGAGCTGGGCGACCTGGCCGATCGTTACGCCGAATTCCAGAAGCTCGGCGTTGAAATCTACAGCGTGTCGACCGATACGCACTTCACGCACAAGGCATGGCACGACACGTCGGACACGATCGCCAAGATCA
>CBJMQH010000367.1:0-5718 GCA_966431825.1 uncultured Trinickia sp. | reverse complement strand
GCGCGGCGTGGCTTGTACCTTCCGTGGGGGAGCGCTTGCTGCACGGCTGAGGTGCTGGCTGGCATGCGCGTGTCCCAGGAGGGACGTGATGACGTACCTGCTGTTGCTGAGCTGCTCTCGATGCTGACCGCATCCGCGCCCGGGCGTGTGCTCGGGTTCGAGGATTCCGACGGCGTTGACCGCCAACCGGCTCCACCACCTTTCGCCGTTTGCTGCCAGCGCACTCTTAGCATCGGCGCGCCCCTGACATGCGTGATTTCGAACGCTGAAACATCGCATCCCAGAGCAGTTCGATTGATTCGACCCGCTAAGGACTAAGCGCGCTTTTCGCGCATGTATGGGCCCGACGGTTAGAGACAGGCGATTCCCTGGCGTAGGGCTAACGCGCGAACCGCCAAGCGTTGAATAGAGCAAGGAGACGGACTATGGCATTGCCTGCCGTAAAGCATCTGGATCCCGTAGTCGGCGTGGATGTCCATGCGGTGATCGTTGCACCCGACCCGGCGCCGGTCTATTTGCCGCATCCGCATGTCGGCTTCGTGCTGGATCTGCGCGAATATATCGACGCCGCGCTGGGAGTGATCGGCAGCATCGTGTTCACGTTCGTCGAGGAAGAGGCGAGCGACTACCTTCAGGACAACCCCGATGTCGCCAGCGAGCTGGACCATGCGCTCAAATCCGCGGCGACCGACCTGCAGCAGGCGGACGCCGAGTTGATGCGCAACCCGCTGATCGCTGGGGGCGTGAAGCTCGAGAAGGAGGCGACCGCCGGCGTGAAGCGGGCGAAAGCCGAGTTAATGAGCGATCCGCTGATTGCTGAAGGCGTGAGATTCGGTAAAGCGGCGGGCTCGGTTGCGGGCGATTTCGCCAGTTCGGCCGGCGACGTCGTCAATGCGGCCGGCGCCGGTGTCGGCATGGGAAGCATGGCGGGCCGCCCCATTTTCATAAACGGCTTTTTGCGGGCCACGGCAGGTACCCACTCGTTTCACGTGCCGGGTCTGCACTTCCCGCTGGGCGAGTCATTCGCCCCGCCCCCTGCCGAACTACCGTCGAATGACGCTGAATCCTATATGGGCAGCAGGACGGTACTGGCTAACAACGATCCGCTGTCGTTCATGGCACTACCGGCGCTGAGCTGCTGGTCGGTCGGGCTGGAGCCGCCCCCGCATAACGGCGCACACACGGAGAGAACGGCGCTGTCGATGCCGAGCTCGGTGATGCTGCCGATTCCAGTAGGGCGGCCAGTGCTAGTGGGCGGGCCGCCGGTCATGAACATGGCGGCGTTGGCTTCGTCACTGTTCAAGCCCTTTCGCGGAAGCAAGTGGGCCAGGGCGCTCGCCGATAAGCTCAATCTCAAACCGGGCTTTCTGCGCTGCACGGTGCTCGGAGCCGATCCCGTAAACATGATCACGGGCGAAGTGGTCATGCAGCAGCACGATTTCACGGTGTCGGGGCGTCTGCCGCTCGTATGGGACCGGCATTACACCAGTCACGACACGCGGCGTGGCGCCGTTGGCGCGGGCTGGCAGACGCCAGCTGATATCCGGCTCGAACTAATGCGGCATGAAGGCAACGTCGGGGTAGCGGCGTATTTCCCGGGGCACGCGACGGCTTTCGATACGATGCCGGATGCGGCCGGGTGGCCGGCGCGCGTGTATGACTGGCAGCGCGGCCACGCGCTATATCGGCAAGACGACTGCCTGCTTCTGCACACACGTGCCGGGATCGAATATGCCTTTGCGTTGCCCGCGCACTGGCAATACGCGTTGGAGAGGCTCGTGGACGATGCCACGTTGACGCTGCCCGTCGGGCGCATGGCTGACCGCAACGGCAATGCGTGGGTATTCGAGCGCAGACTGGACGGCAGTTTGGCGAGTCTAGTCGAGTGGAAAGGAGACGAGGCGACCGGGCGCGTGATCGAATGCGAAGCAGCGACATACAGCGGAAGCCATACGGATCTGCTCACGGCGCTGACGCTCATCGATTCCGGCGGCCGCGCTCATCCGCTCGTTGGCTACGAATATGATCGGAACGGAGATCTGGTTGCTGCGCTCGATGCGATGAGCCAGCCGCATCATTTCGCGTATGCCGACGGGCACCGGATGGTTCGACACACGAGCCCACGGGGGGTGTCTTTCTACTACAGCCACCGTCGGCATGACGACGGCGTATGGCGCGTCGATCATGCGTGGGGCGACAACGGTCTTGCCGATTACTGCGTTGTCTACGACCTTGAGCATAAGGAAACACGCATCACCAATTCCCTGGGACACACAACGCTCCTGCAATTCAACGAGCGTGGCATGCCAGTCGCCCTGATCGATCCGCTTGGCGGCGCGGCGACTTACCGGTACGACGCTCAGGGGCGCACGAACGCGGAAACCGACTCCGCGGGACGGACCACCGCGTGGGAATACGACAAGTATGGCAATCTACTCATGCAGTCCATGCCGGATGGTGTTGCACTGCGAGCCCAGTACAATACCGACCACAACCCGATGTGCGTGACGGAGCCCGGAGGCGGGCAATGGCATTATGCGTGGGACGAACGGGGCAACCTGCTCTCGCAGACGACACCATCGCAGGCCTGCGATCACTACGCGTACGACGAGAACGGCCAGATCATCGCGCATACCGGGCCACGCGGCGCAGTTACCCGGTTCGCTTACGACCACGATGGTCATCTGGCGGTACTGACCGATGCGCTCGGCCATCGCACGCAGTACATGCATGACGCGCTCGGAAACCTGATTCAGGTCATTAACGCACTCGGGCAGGTAAGCCGTTACGAATACGACCGCAGCAGCAATCTGATTCGTGCGATCGAGCCGGGTGGGCGAGAGGTCCACTGTATCTATGACGCTGACGGAAATCTGGTGCGCTATCGTGATCCGGGCGGAAACGTGACAGAGATGGCGTATTCCGCGATGGGGCAGGTCAGCAAACGACAGACGCCGGACGGAAACGTCGTCGAATACCGCTACGACACCGAGGAACAATTGGTCGGTGTGGTCAACGAGCGCGGCGAGCTCTACCAGATCAAGCGCGATGAGTTGGGTCGGATTGTCGAAGAAGTCGACTACCAGGGCCAACCGCGCCACTACGAGTACAGCCCGTTGGGCGCACTACGGCGTTGCATCGATCCACTGGGGCAAGCGATCGTTTATGAGACTGACAAACTCGGACGCGTCGTGCAAATGCAGGTACAGGACCCCCGGCAAGCCGGCGGCATCCGCACCGAAACGTTCTCATACGATTGTTGTGACCAATTGATCGTCGCGGCAAATCCGGACAGCCGGGTCGAACTGAGCTACGACGACGCCGGCCGTCTCGTTGAAGAACGGCAAGGCGACGACTTCGTGATCGCCTGGCGGTACGACGCGAGTGGCCTGTGTATCGAACGCCGCACGCAGCTCACGACGGGCGAGGCAACGGTCGCCCACACCGTGCGCTACGACTACGACGCACTCGGAGCGATCGTCTCGATCCAGATTGACAATGCTGCGCCAATCAGGCTCGAGCACGATGTGCTCGGGCGGGTTTGCGTCGAACACTTGAGCGAGGCATTGCGGCGCGAACTCGCGTATACGCCTGATGGACAATTGTCCCGGCAAACGGTGCTGGCCGCCAGTGGCCCGGTGTTTGCCATGGAATACGCCTACGACGCCAACGGCGACATGACCGAGAAGCGCGATTCTCGACTCGGCATCGAGCGCTTTGACTACGACCCGGTGGGCAAGCTGACTAGCCACCTCGACCCGACTGGCAAGCTGCACCGCTTCCTGTACGACCCGGCGGGCGATTTGTTGAAGATGCGGGTTCGTCAAGGCAGTCGGACCGGCGCGTTCGGCCAGGGGTCTGAAATCGACACGTGGTTGCGCGAGGGCGAGCACGATGGCTGCCACTTCACGTTCGACCGTATCGGCAATCTGTTGCGTAAGCAGGACGCGCAACAGGATCTGCTGTTGCGCTGGGATGGCGATGGGCTGCTGATCGAAACGCTGACCGTGCGCCCGGCAGCCGAGCCGGCAACCGGCACCTTGCGCATTCACACCCGCTACGCGTATGACGTGTTCCACCGGCGTACCCGAAAGACCACGCAGATCCAGCGTGAGCCTGGCGCGTGGGCCGGCTCAGCCTCCGGCTGGACCACTGGGGCGCGCACCTGTTGTTTCTACTGGGAAGGCGATGCGCTGGTGGGGGAATTCGCGCAAGGCGATGAGAGCGTCGTCAGGCTGTTAGCAGACGCGACTGACGACCGGCATCCGGTTCGCGATGGATCCGTTGGCATGTCGTCACGGCTGACGGATGAATCCGTCGAGGCGCGCGAATGGGTCTTCTATCCGGGAACGTTTCGGCCACTGGCGGCGATGCGGTGCGTGTATCGGCGAAGCGATCGGCCTATAGCTGGCGCAGATGAACAGCAAGCGGCAACGCCGTTACCGCTTTTACCGCCTTCATCCGCAACGCAGTATGTTTTCCATACCGACCCCAACGGCGCGCCTGTGCGACTTACGGACTTTTCAGGCGCGATCGTTTGGGAAGGCCGTTATGGGCCGTGGGGTAACGTCAGTTCCGTTGAGATGCAGGCGGCATTTGATCAGCCGCTGCGGTTTCAGGGGCAGTATTGCGACCCCGAATCGGGGCTGCACTATAACCGCTACCGTTACTACGATCCGGCCATCGGCCAGTTTTTGAATCCCGATCCGATCCGCCTGCTCGGGGGGGTGAACCTCTACGCGTACGCACCGAACGGATTGGGCTGGTCCGATCCGTTCGGACTCTCAGGAATTCCGATCAAGCCGAATCCCCATTACTTCGGTCACTACGATCCGGATGTCGAGCAGAAAGTGCGGGCCAAGGTGCAAGAGTACTTGGCGCAACACTCTGAGCTCAAAAGCGGCGCCAAGAATATCGCTGCCGTCCTTTTGCACGACGGCAGCTACTACGTTTTACATGGAGGAGACGACGAGGGCCATCCTGATCGCCGGCTGCTCGAGAAATATGGGGATGCCGTGAAGTTTCTGTGGACAGAATACTCGCCGTGCACCTGGAAAGACTGGGAGCGGACGGCGGCTCGGGCGGCGGCGAAGAAGAAGAAGAACAAGAACGCGAAGACGAGGAGTATGGCGCCCGTGGTGCCCTGCCGCACCGGGATCGAAAGTCGAGAATTGTACGATGACGAGAAGAAGGGGCTCAAGGAAGTATGGTGGTTCACTCGTGTCGGAGAACCTGGCAACGCGGCCATGATAAAAGCTTATCGTCGCGATCCAGAGATGTGGGACTCGGTATCGCTTGAACAATACCGTTATCCTTGGAAAGATTAGCGCGGACCAACCGGACGACCGTCGGGCCCGCATCGCCTACCTGGTTGGGATAGTCGTCTTACGGGGACTTCCGCTTGATTTCGTGCCCTCAGCACGGCATAAATCGGCGAAATGCCAGCGCCGTGCTCGTTCGCGACGTGTACGAACACCTTCATCTCGGGATCCTCGGCGCCTTCCGCATGATTCGACAGCGATGCATGCGCGACGAAACAGTTGATCGAGCCATCTCGAATCCCGGCCAACCCGTCGTCTATTCTGACAGAGTGAGTATTTGCGGACCGGTCGGATCAACGAGACGAAAAATAGAAGCGTAAGCTACGCGAGTAGATCTGGACGGATAAAGCAGAGGATTTTTAGCGAAGCGCAGACGGCGCAATTGGCCCGCATTGGC
>CBJMQH010000366.1:0-5741 GCA_966431825.1 uncultured Trinickia sp. | reverse complement strand
TATGTGAGTAGCGGCGGCACGGCTATCGGCACCGCCGTTTCAGGGGGCAGCCAGAGCGTCTTGTCCGCCGGCGTGGCAATCGGCAGTACGATCAATGGCGGCCAGCAAACCGTTTATGCCGGCGGGGCAGCCAGTGCGACGGTCGTGAGCGGCGGCGCGCAATTGCTTTCCGGCGGCGCGAGCTTCGCAACGAGCGTGACTAGCGCAGGCCTGCAGTCCGTGTTTTCCGGCGGTATCGCTTCGGGCACGACGCTAGGAAGCGGGGGCGGACAGTCACTGTTGTCGGGGGGCGTTGCAAGCGGAACCACCATCGGTACCGGCGGCACCCAGTACGTGAGCAGCGGCGGCACGGCCATCGGCACCCTGGTTGCGGGCGGCAATCAAAACGTATTTTCCGGTGGCGTGACGAGCGGCACGACGGTGAGCGGCGGCCAACAGAGCGTCTACGCCGGCGCCGTTGTGAGCGCCTTCGTCGCCAACGATGGTGGCACCCAGTTGCTCGGGGGCGGCTCGAGTCGAGCGACAAACGTAACGAGTGGTGGTGTGCAGTGTGTTTCCTCGGGTGGCGCTGCGAGCGCCACGATACTCGGCATGGGCGCCACGCAGGCGATCGGCAGCGGCGGCACGGCGTCGAATACGGTGGTCAACGGCGGCACCGAGCAAGTCCTCGCCGGCGGCGTTGCCAGCGCGACCGCCGTGGGCAGCAGTGGCGCGCAGTTCGTTTCTTCAGGTGGATCGGCGCTGGCCGCGAGCGTAGGCACTGGCGGATCGCAGACCGTGAACAGCGGCGGTGTGGCCTCCGGCACGACCGTCGTGAATGGCGGCACGCAGAACGTCACCTCGGGCGGGATGGCGCTCGGGGCTATCGTGTCGAGCGGCGGCACCCAGGTCATTGCGAGCGGCGGCGTAACGCAGGCCACCGTCGTACAACGGGGCGGGTCCGTCACCAACAACGGCACGATCATCTTCACGCCGACTGCCACCTCGACCTTCGACGGCACCATTACGGGTAGCGGCAAAGTGCTGCAACAAGGCGCCGGCACCACGGTGTTGACGGGCGACAACCATGCATTCAATGGCGTGACTACCGTAATGTCGGGCACGCTGCTCGTCGGCGAGTCGGGCGATCCCGGTGCGTCGCTGGGCGGCAACGTTTCGGTCGTCTCGTCCGGCACGTTGCGCGGGCACGGCGCGATCGGCGGCGATATCGCCAATGGCGGAACGGTGATGCCGGGCGGCACGATCGGGACGCTCACCGTCGCGGGCAATTACGCGCAAAGTGCGAACGGTGCGCTCGTCATCGAGGTGAGCCCCACCTCCGGTTCGCAATTGAAGGTGGGCGGCACGGCGACGCTCGGCGGCACGCTGCAGATTCTGTATGACCCAGGCAGCTACTCGGCACGCAGCTACGCGATCCTCACCGCGGCCGCGATCAACGGCAGATTCAGTTCGGTGTCCTCCGCGGTTTCCGCAGGTGTGAACTTGAACGGGCTTACGCAGTCGGTCAACTACGGTGCCACGGAGCTCGATCTGATGCTTGCGCAAGGCACGGTGTCGGCCGCAATGAGAGTGATCGGGCCGCTCAATACCAGCATCTATACGGCGCTCGGCTCGACGGCTGCCCGCGCTGCGCAGACATTCGACGCGGCGCTGCTCGGCCATCTCGCCGCAACGCTCGTCGCATCGCGTGCCGGGCGCCATGACGGAACTTGGGCCACGGTGACCGAAGGCTATGCACGCGGCAGCGGCAGCGGCAACGACGCCGCGTCGTCGTTCGGCGCCCGTCGTTCCGGCTTTGCCGCCGGCTGGGATCGTCGCGTGGGCGATGCGCTCGTCGGTGCAGCCGTCAGCTACGAGCACGACGATATCGGCGAAGCGACCACGCCGGACAGCGGCAAGATCGATGCGGCACGCCTGGCGGCCTACGGCAGCCGCATGGTCGGGCCGATCGCGGCATCGGCCGTATTCGGCTATGGTTTCGATTGGGCCAGCGAAAAGCGGCCTTTCGCGGCCGGTGCGAATGTCACCCCCGAGGGCCACAATCGGCTGCAGGAGTTGAGCGGCACGCTGCAGGCAGGACTGCCTTTGGAACTGGCCTGCTCTACCGTCTTGGAGCCGCGGGCCGGATTGCATTGGGCTTGGCTGCACGGACTGGGCTTTGCGGAATCGGGCGGCGGTGGGCAGGACTTGGCAGTCGGAGCGGATACAGTGCGCAGCGCACAGCCCTACGTTGGGCTCACGCTGATGCAGGCATTCGGCGGGGCCGAGAAACCGGTGACCGTGCACCTCGACGTCGATTACGCGCGGGAGATGGCACGCCACGCGCGCATGGTCACGGTGTTTTCTCAGGACGGTACCGCGTTTCCGGCGCGCGGGGCATCGTTGGCACGCCAAATCGTCTCCGTCGGGGCCGGTGTCTATGCGCAGGCCGGTCGATCATGGACGATATCGGGCGACGCCTCGACTCAGTTTCGCGAAGGCTCGATGGTGCACCTTCAGTTGCGCTACGGCTTCTGATCGGTTCGAAGCGACTCAGGAAGGCGCGCTCCATCGCATCATCGGCTATGCCGCGACTGCCCGAAGCCCGGGATCCTTGCGATTGCTGCTTTCACCTGCTCGGGGGTGATGAGCCTTGTACATTCGAACTGTCGTGGCGTGTCCTTGTGACGCGGACACCAAAAGAAGTCCTTATGATCGAAGCGCTGCCGCACGTCGTTCCAGCAGCTGTTGCAGGCGTGATAGTTGATGACGCGATACGGCGTTGCGAACTCGTTGGTGTCGTGCGTGAAGCCGCTGATGAGCACGGTCGGCGTGCCGACAGCCCAAGCGAGCCATGAAAGGCCGCTCGAGAGGCCGATGAAAAAGCTCGCGTGACGCAGCCATCGCGCACGCTCCTGCAACGGCCTGTCTCCCGTCTCGTCTTCGGCGCCGTAGGGAATGTGATTCCAGACGAAGTTCGCGCCGTGTGTCGGCTTCTGGTCGATGCACACCACACGGTAGCCGTGATCCTTCAGGAACGCGACGATCTCCCGCCAACCCGTGGGATGGTTCCAGTATTTCGCCTGCGTCGAGCTCTGGACGGCGATCGCGACATACGGTGCCTCGATCGGCCGGCTGTCGTCTTGCAGGGCAATCGAGGGCGGCACTTCGGCAGGATCGACGCCAAGGATGTAGCCCGCGGTCCGATGCAGGCCCACGAGCCGGAAATCGCAGGGTTGTCGCGCAAACTCGGTGTCGTCGAAGAAGAGGCCGAGGTTGTACGTTGCGTAGTAACGTTCGGGGCGCACCTGCTCGTGCGTAATGAATTCGATGTACGGGTAGGCGCCGGCAAAGAGCGGAATGAGTTTTTCCGACATCGCACAGGTCAGGCGGCAACCGTGCTTATGCTGAAACTTCACGGCATAGGGCAGCCAACCCAGGATGTCGCCGATGGTGCCAACGGGGAATTGAATCAACACCGGTTGCTCGGCCGCCCGGTAGTGATGGACGAAGGCGGGCGGCGCGGAAGCGGGTGCATCTCGACGCCAGATTTCGATGGAAAAGCGCACGTAGTACTTCTTCGTGCTGAGGACGAGACCGGCATCGAGTTCGGTTTCGAACAGGACGTTGGCCGTATCGGCATCGCTCAGTCGTACGCGCCAGCCGCCGCCGGGCAACATGACGCGGCAACCGTCGTTGAAGTCGAAGCGGATGCCAGTGGGGCCGGCTTGCGTTGCGACGCTCGCGGGCGGCGGGAACGCGGGCTTGGCATGCGGCTCCCATGGAGCGGGCGTTCCGGGCGCGACCGGTGCCGCCGGCGCTGCGTGTTCGTGCGTACCGGGGACCGGGTCCGCCGACGAGTCGGAAGGAGGAGACTGGGTACCGAACATAACCGGATCTCAGCAAGGAACAAGCCAGGATTCAGGGCGCAGGGCGCCTCGTCGGTGGCCGAAACGTTTTCGCTAACGACGGATACCGGCGACCGGTTCGTGTATATCGGCAGCCGACGACGTTCGCTTGAATATGTCCCGAGGCCCCCCGACGCGGTGCCTGGAGCGCCGCTTGCTGCGCACTGCGCGCCCTTGCTTCAGTTCGAGCTCAATTGCCGTACACGTCGAACTCGAAGTATTTTTCGGCGATCTTCTCGTAGGTGCCGTCGGCGCGCATGTTGGCGATGGCTTGATCGATCTGCGTTTTCAGATCGGTGTCCTCCTTGCGGATCCCGACGGCCGTCCCCACACCGAAGAATTTTTCGTCAAAAAGCTCGGCGCCCGAAAAGCGGTAGGCCGCCCCTTGCGGCGTATTGAGGAATCCGTACTGAGCTTGCGCCGCGTTGGTGAGCGTGGCGTCCAATCGCCCGGCCAGCAGGTCCTGATAGACGAGATCCTGGTTCTGGTACGACTCGATGACCACGCCTGCCGGCTTCCAATTGGCTTGAGCGTAGAGTTCCTGCGTAGAGCCTTGGACAACCCCGATCTTTTTGCCTTTCAAGGCCGTTGCCGTAGCGGTGAGATTCGCGCCTTTCAAGGCGACGAGCCGGGTCGGGATGTTGTACAGCTTCGCCGAGAAAGCGATCTGCTCGGCACGCTTGGGCGTGATCGACAGTGCCGACAAAATGCCATCGAACTTGCGCGCCTTCAAGGCGGGAATCATGCTGTCGAATTCGCTGTCGACCCATACGCACTTGGCGTGCAGGCGGTGGCAGATCTCATTGCCGAGGTCGATGTCAAAGCCGGCCAGCTTGCCGTCGGGTTGTTGCCAGTGGAACGGCGGATAGTTCGAGGCGGATCCGAACCGGACCGTCGAGCCGTCTTTCGCGTTGGCTGTGGTCATGGAGACGGCCAGCAGGGCCGCCGCCAGAATGCGTAGCTTCATCATTGGCTTCCTTTTCAGTGCGTCTTACGCCCGCGGCGAATCGGCGTGTCCGAGGCGGCGAATCCTCGAGGTGAACCACACCACGGCGGCGACGACCGGGGCGATCAGGATACCTTCCAATAGTTCGGGATCCAGGGGAAGGTGCACTGCATGAAGTGCGCGCAGCGCTGCCCCTGACAGATTGAGTACGTAGTACGAGATGGCTGCAACCGACAAACCTTCCACCGCGTGCTGCATGCGCAACTGCGTGCGGGCTGTTCGGTTCATGCCTTCCAGCAGTGCCGTCGTATGTTCTTCCTGCGCCAGGTTCACGCGCGTGCGCAGCAGGTCGACTGCCCGTGCCACGCGGGTGGCGGATTGCTGGTGGCGTGCCCAGACCGAGCTGCACGTTTGCATCGCAGGCAGCAACCGGCGCTGCATGAATTCCGCGATCGTCGGAAAGCCCTCGATCCGTTCTTCGCGAAGCTCGGCAATGCGCGCAAGAATGAGCTTTTCGTAAGCGGCCGACGCGCTGAACCGGGTTTCGAGTCCGGCGTGCGCTTCCACCTGCCCCGCGAGCCGCGTGAGCTCGCGCAGCAAATAAGCGTCGTCGTGATCGTGGCCAGGCTGTTCCATGCGGCGCATGAGCACGGATAACGCTGCATCGAGCTTGCCGAGAAACTGGCTGTGGCGGCGCGCGTCGGGCAGCGCGAGCAGCGCCATCATGCGGTAGGTTTCGATCTCGAAGAGCCGTTGCATCAAGCGGCCGGCTTGCGCTTCGCGGAACCCCCGGTCCAGCACCAGGAAGCGCGAGAAGTGATCGTCCCGCACGAGCCAATCGCAGTAGACTTCGCCGCCGGTCAGCACCTGGGTCCCAACCAGCACAGGGCCGGGGAACAGATCATGAA
>CBJMQH010000365.1:0-5742 GCA_966431825.1 uncultured Trinickia sp. | reverse complement strand
CATATCCTCGTCACGACGCCCGAATCGCTGTACGTCCTGCTCTCGTCGGATTCGGGGCGCCGCATGCTGTCTACGGTACGCACGGTTATCGTCGACGAAATTCACGCCATGGTCGGCAGCAAACGCGGCAGCCACCTCGCGCTGTCGCTCGAACGGCTCGACGCGCTCTGCGCACGCCGGCTCCCGCGCATCGGGCTCTCCGCCACGCAAAAGCCGATCGAGGACGTGGCGCGCTTTCTGGTGGGCAACGCACCCGACGCGCGATGCGAAATCGTGGACGTGGGTCATCAACGCGCGCGCGACCTCGCGCTCGAACTGCCGCCCGTGCCGCTCGAAGCCGTCATGGCGAACGAGGTGTGGGAGCGCGTCTACGACCGGCTCGCCGAGCTTGCCGCGGGGCATGCCACGACGCTCGTCTTCGTCAACACGCGCCGCATGGCCGAGCGTGCGGCGAAACACCTGACTGACCGGCTGGGCAAGGACGCCGTCGCCGCCCATCACGGCAGCATGGCGAAGGAGCACAGGCTCGACGCGGAGCAGCGGCTCAAGCGTGGCGCCCTGCGCGTGCTGATCGCCACCGCCTCGCTCGAACTCGGGATCGACATCGGCGATGTCGAGCTCGTCTGCCAGCTCGGCTCCCCGCGCGCCATCGCGCCGTTCCTGCAGCGCGTGGGCCGCTCGGGGCATCAGGTCGGCGGGATGCCGAAGGGACGGCTGTTCCCGACCTCGCGCGACGATCTGATCGAATGCGCGGCGCTCATCGACTCCGTACGGCGCGGCGAGCTCGATCGGCTCGCCATGCCGCGTGCGCCGCTCGACGTGCTCGCCCAGCAGATCGTCGCCGAAGTGGCTTGTCAGGAGTGGACAGAAGATGCCCTCTTCGCCTGCTATCGACAGGCCGCACCCTATGCGACCCTCGAGCGCGCACAGTTCGACGCCGTGCTGCGCATGTTGGCCGAGGGCTACACGAGCCGGCACGGGCCGCGCGGCGCGTACATCCACCGCGACATCGTGAACGGCACGTTGCGTGGACGGCGCGGCGGCAAGATGACAGCCGTCACCTCCGGCGGCACGATTCCCGATAACGCCGACTATACGGTGCTGCTCGAACCGCAGGGGCTCCACATCGGCACGGTCAACGAAGACTTTGCCGTCGAGAGCCTTGCCGGCGACATTTTCCAGCTCGGCAATACGTCGTATCGCATCCTGCGCGTCGAGGCGGGACGCGTACGCGTGGTCGATGCGGCGGGGCAAGCGCCGAACATTCCCTTCTGGCTCGGAGAGGCGCCGGGGCGCAGCGACGAACTGTCGTACGCTGTCTCGCGCCTGCGCACATGGGTCGACACATTGCTCTGCAGTCCTGACGGAACAGCATCCGAAGCGAGCGCGGTGACGGGCGATCTGGCGCAAGCGCGCCGCGAACACGCCGTCGCCGCACTCGCTGCCGGGCTTCAGTTATCCGATGACGCGGCGCGCCAGATCGTCGACTACCTGGCCCGCGCACGCGCCGCACTGACCGTCCTGCCGACGCAGGACACGCTCGTCATGGAGCGCTTCTTCGACGAATCGGGCGGCACGCAGCTCGTCATTCACTCGTTGTTCGGCAGCAGGGTCAACCGGGCGTGGGGGCTTGCACTGCGCAAGCGCTTTTGCCGCACGTTCAACTTCGAACTGCAAGCGGCGGCAACCGAAGATGCGATCATTTTGTCGCTCACGGGTGCCCACAGCTTCGCGCTCGACGAAGTCTGGCGCTATCTGCACTCGAACACGGCCGAGCACATCCTGATCCAGGCGCTGCTCGACGCCCCGCTCTTTAACGTGCGCTGGCGGTGGAACGCCACGACCTCGCTCGCGCTGCCGCGTTTTACAGGTGGACGCAAAACCGCGCCGCAATTGCAGCGCATGAAGAGCGAGGACCTGCTCGCCGCAGTTTTTCCCGACCAGGTCGCCTGTCTCGAGAACATCGTCGGCGAGCGCGAGTTGCCGCGGCACCCGCTCGTCGATCAAACCGTCGACGACTGTCTGCACGAAGCGATGGACTGCGAAGGCTGGCTTGCGCTGCTGCGCCGGATCGAGTGCCGCGAGATCGCGCTCGTCGCGCGGGAGCTCAGTGCACCGTCGCCGCTTGCGGCCGAAATCCTGAACGCTCGTCCTTACGCGTTTCTCGACGATGCCCCCCTCGAAGAACGCCGCACGCAGGCCGTGCTCGCGCGGCGCTGGAGCGACCCGGCCAGCGGCGACGATCTCGGCGCGCTCGACGCCGAAGCGATTGCGGCCGTTCGCGAGGAAGCATGGCCCCACGCGCGCGACGCGGACGAGATGCATGAAGCGCTGACGTTGCTCGCCTGCGTGACCGAGGCTGAAGCCGCGGCGCACGATGGATGGGCCGAATGGCTCGCCGCACTGGCGCGCGACGCACGTGCGGCACGCATGCAGATCGCCGAGCACGACGCGCTCTGGCTGCCGGTGGAACGGCTCGCCTGTTTCCAGGCTGTCTATCCCCACGCAGCCTGGTCGCCGCGGCTCGCGCCGCCCAAGGGCTTCGACCAGGATTGGGCCCATGAGGACGCCGTCGTCGACGTCGTCCGCGCCAGAATGAACGGTATCGGACCGCAGCCGGTCGCCGCGATCGCACGTCCGCTCGCCTTGCCCGCCTCGGCGGTCGCCACTGCGCTCGTGCGGCTGGAACGCGAAGGTTATGCGATGCGCGGACACTTCACGCCCGGCACCGCCGAAGAGCAATGGTGCGAACGGCACCTGCTCGCGCGCATTCATCGCTATACGATCCGCCGGCTACGACGCGAGATCGAGCCGGTCGAACGCGGCGACTACATGCGCTTCCTGCTGCACTGGCAGCGCCTGCTGCCCGAGACGCGCGGCATCGGGCGCGACGCTCTCGCCGCAACGCTCGAACAGCTCGCAGGATTCGAAGCCAGCGCGAGCGCCTGGGAGGACGACATTCTGCCCGCCCGGCTGCGCGATTACTCGGGCGTCGCACTGGACGAGCTGTCGCGCGCGGGCAAGATCGCCTGGTCGCGCGTGTTGGCCCGAGCAGGCACGGCGAACGGCCCCGTGCGCGCGACGCCGATCGTGCTGACGCCACGGCGGGATCTGCCTGTCTGGCTTTCGCTCAGTGCCGCGCCGGACATCGACGTGCTCACGCCGCGCGCCCGGGACCTGTTCGCCGCACTGACGCGTCAGGGTGCCTTGTTCTTCGACGAACTCGTGGCCGAGCTGCGATCGCTGCCGCTCGAAGTCGAGCAGGCGCTCGGCGAACTGGTGGCAAGCGGGCTCGTCAACGCCGACAGTTTTGCAGGCCTTCGTGCGCTGCTTGCGCCGGCCGCCTCGCGCCAGCGCGCGCGCCGGCTTGCTTCGCGGCACGCCGGCCGCTACGCGCAACGGGGCGCATTGATCGGCGGAATGGACGACGCGGGCCGCTGGGCGCTCGTGCGGCGGCCCGGGCCGGCGCAAGAACAGCCGGCACCCGGGATCGTCGAACAAGTCGCGATGACGCTGCTGAGGCGCTACGGTGTGCTCTGTTGGCAGTTGCTCGAACGCGAAGCGGCGTGGATGCCCAACTGGCGCGAACTGCTGCATGTGCTGCATCGTCTTGAAGCGCGCGGCCAGGTACGCGGGGGACGTTTCGTGGCCGGGTTGTCGGGCGAACAGTTCGCGCTGCCCGAAGCGCTCCCGCTGCTGCGGGACATACGCAAACGCGCGAACGACGGCCAAACCGTCTGCATCGGCGCGGCCGATCCGCTCAATCTGACCGGCACTATTCTGCTCGGCGACAGGGTGCCCGCCATTGCCGGCAACCGCCTGCTGCTACGCGACGGCGCAGTGGTCGCCACGCTGGTTGCATCGCGCTTCACGTTCGCGCCCGAGCTCGATCCCGCCGCACGCGAACATGCGCGCGTTCAGCTCGCGCGGCGCACATAGCGGGCGCGGCTTGCGGCTCGCAGCCCCTTAGCGCAACGTACGCACCAACCCTTCGAACAGCACGTCGGCACAGAGCACGCAGCAACCGGCCGGCCGCGCGACGCACACGGACAACGTGACGCACAGGTTTGTCGAAGTCGACGACATGTACGGCTCGCTGACGAGAATTTCGCCCGGATGGAGCAACGCATTGCGGAAATAGGCGCGCTTGGACCAATTCGCACCGGCACGGCGTTCGAGCAGCGGAAACGTCGTGCGGCGCCAGGCGGCAAGCCGCTGCGATTCCAGATGCTCGTCGATCTGCGCACCCTCGGCATCGAGCACGAAAACGCGCGACGCCCATTCGAGCTCGAGAAAACGCGTTGCGCTGCGCGGGAGCGTCTGGCCCGTGCAGAACGCTTCGATCATCGCCGCGAAGGCCTCACGGTAGGGGTGCAACGCTTCGAAATCCGAAACATGGCGCAGCGTGCGGGCACTGGCCGCGCCCGTGCCGAAGACGTAGTTCGCGTGCGAGACCGGCTGTGCGTGGACGACATCGAGGGCCGGCCGCCCAAAGTAGTACCCCTGAACGAAATCGGCGTCGCAGTCCACAGCCAACTGAGCTTGTTCTTCGCTCTCTATGCCCTCAACAACGACGAACGTGCCGATATCGTGCAGTAAATCGGTCAGCCGCAGCAGACTGCGCGCATTGCGGTAGCTGCCGGCCGCCTTACAGATCAGTTCGCGGTCGAGCTTGACGACGTCGGGCCGCAGATCCCATACGCGGCCGAGATTCGTCAATCCGGCGCCGAAATCGTCGAGGGCGATCAATACGCCGCACGCGCGCAGCCGGGCCACGGCTTCCGCCAGACTGGCCGTCGTCTCTTCGCGCGCTTCGAGGATTTCCACGACGATGCGCCCCGGTGGGACGCCGCAGGCGAGAATGTCCTCGATCAGGGCCGGGCCGTGCCACGCGTCGATCAATACATCGGGGTGCAAGTTGACGAACAATACTTCGTCGCGATCGGCAAAGCCTGCGAACCGGCGCGCATGGTGCACCACGCTGGCCCGCTCGTACGCCCCGTATTGGCCGGCCGCCCGCGCAACGGCGAACGCCCGTTCGGGCGAACAGCTTTGGCCGTTCTGCGTCGCCCGCAGCAGCGCTTCATAGCCGACGGGCATCCCATGCGCGAGCGACAGGATGGGCTGAAAGGCACTTTCGATTCGCGGCAGACCGCCAGGCTGGGCTTCGCTCATGAGGAAAGTGAGATCGTTGAGTCCGGTAAACGCTCGTTCGGTGTCCTGAAATGATTCCGTAATCCAGGAATGCGGACGGCCTTCGCGTATATATCGTCAGTTCCGGCCATAACTTGACGGGGGGATTCGGGGAAACGCTAAAGCGCTATCAACTTTCTGCAGCGCACGCCGTTATCACCGGTACAGCCAGGCATGCTGTCCGCCCGCTCGATGCCCGTACCTCGGGCCGCAAGCGGTCGCAAGCATGCGCAACCAAGAGGAATCATCAATGGCCGCAGATCAACACTCGATCGACGAACGCACCAATCTCACGAGCTCGAACAAGTTCGAACTGCTGTTGTTCCGCCTTGGCGCGGCCCCCGGAAACGACGACGCGCACGAGCTCTACGGCATCAACGTCTTCAAGGTTCGCGAAATCATGACGATGCCGGCGATCACGCCCATTGCCGGCGCGTCGGACCACATGATCGGCGCCGTCGACATCCGCGGTCAGATCATCCCCGTCATCGACCTGCCGAAGCTGATGGGATGCACGCCGACGCGCGGGTTGAACATCCTGCTCGTCAC
>CBJMQH010000364.1:0-5759 GCA_966431825.1 uncultured Trinickia sp. | reverse complement strand
CGCCGCACTGGCTTTACAGGAATAGACGCAATGACACGTAAAAAGTCGTCTTCGACGACCAAGACAGCGCGTGCGCCGCATGCCTCGACGCGGCGACGTGCCGGCCGACCGGCACGTCAGCGTCACGCGCACGGCAAGGCGCAACAGTCCCCGCGGCGCTGGTCGCACGATGTCATGGCCCATAGCGACGCGCTCGACCTCGAAGGCGGCATCTTCAAGTCGGGCAACGCCGAGGAGATCGCGCAGTCGCTCAAACGCTCCTCGCTCGACAGCAAACGACGCCGCGGTACACCGTACCAATCGGCCATGTCGATGTTGAATTTCTATATCAACCGTGCAGGCAATAATCTTCCGAAGACGCGCCGCCACGTGCTCGAAAGTGCCAAGAGCAAGTTGCGCGAGGCTTTCGGACGCACACGCTGACGCCTGCGCACGCTCCCATTTATCGACGTATGCAGGAAACAGTCTGGGCTCTCATCCTCGGCGGCATGTTCGTCGCCATGGGCATCGCCAGTTCGCTCTTCAAGCGCTTGCCGCTGAGCGGCGCGATGCTCTACCTCGTGGCGGGCGCGATTCTCGGCCCGAACGGCGCCAACCTTCTCTCGCTCGACATCGTTCGCGATGCGACGTTCGTGCGGCGCGCGAGCGAAGTCGCCTTGCTCGTGTCGCTGTTCGCGATCGGGCTGCGCCTGAGGCTGCCGTTCGTCGACAAGCTATGGACGCTCCCCGCGCGGCTCGGACTGCTAGCAATGGTTTTCACGGTGCCGCTCATCGGCGCGGTAGGCGTCTGGGGGCTCGGGCTCACCTGGGGCCCGGCACTGCTCCTCGGCGCGATGCTCGCCCCGACAGACCCCGTGCTCGCGCATGATGTGCAGGTACGCGATGCGAACGATCTCGACCGCGTCCGCTTCAGTCTCTCGGGCGAAGGCGGCGTGAACGACGGCATCGCACAGCCGTTCGCCTATCTGGGACTCGCGCTGTGTGCCGGCACCGCG
This sequence comes from uncultured Trinickia sp., assembly GCA_966431825.1. GTDB lineage: Bacteria > Pseudomonadota > Gammaproteobacteria > Burkholderiales > Burkholderiaceae > Trinickia. The sequence goes on along the minus strand of CBJMQH010000364.1, from coordinate 4,764 downwards.
GCGGGCGGCGCGAGCTTTCGCGATGTGCTTACGCTGCATAACGCCGCGCTGGTTCTCTGGGGGATCGTCGGCGGCGCCGGAGTCGGTGCGCTGCTGGGCTTCGCCACGACGCATGCCGTCGCGTGGCTGCGCACGCGCTACGCGCAAGCACTCGGCCTCGAAGGGTTCTTCGCGCTCGGTTTGATCGCGTTGTCGTACGGCCTGGCCAGCCTTGCCGACACGTTCGCCTTCCTCGCCGTTTTCGCGGCCGGCGTCGCGATGCGCCGCGTGGAGCATCGCGCCACGGGCGAACGCACGCCGCAGGATGCGATCGGCGCCATCGACTCGTCCGATGTCACCGCGACGGCCGCCGACCCCGACAAGGCCCATGCATTCATGACCGAATCGGTCCTCGCTTTCACGGTCGAACTGGAGCGAATCGCCGAAATGGCGATGATGATGATGGTCGGCAATCTGGTCGCGACGATGCCGCCTCTTGCCAGTTGGCACGCCGCCTTACTCGTGGTCGCATTGATGTTCGTCGTCCGCCCGCTCGCCGTGGAGCTTGCGTTGATCGGATCGTGCGCAACGCGCATGGAGCGACGCATGATGGACTGGTTCGGGATTCGCGGCATCGGCACGGTCTACTACCTGGCCTACGCACTCGAGCATGGACCGCGCGCCGCGGTGCGACCGCTCGCGCCGCTCGCCCTCGCCGTCGTCACGGCCTCCGTCTTCGTGCATGGCATTTCGGCAACGCCGCTCATGAGACGCTATCAGCGCGCCGACGCGCCCCGACGCAAATGACGACGTACGTCCCAAGCACACGAGTCGCCTAGTCTCCCGACGGCGGCGGGTCGCGGTCCGGCTCCGCTGCCGTGCGGTAGGGCACCTGCGACGGCGTCGGATCGCTCGTCGTCTCGTCGATGACACGCTCGACGTCGGCCGTTTTCGTCAGTTCGGCGATAAAGCGCGCTTTGTCGAAGCCCGCGCCGACGCAGCCCTGCACGTAAATGAAGCGGCGCTGCAGCACGATCCAGAGCGACGTCTGCTCGCGCCAGTGCGTGGCGGGCTCGATATTGCTCAGCCGCCGCCGCAGGGCTTCCTCGATTTCCTTGTCGTAGAGATAGCCGTTCGACAGACGGCAGCGCCCCTCCCACCAACAACTGTTGCCGCGCTCGATCCGCCAATGCCCCTCGCGCAGCCATTGCGCCTCGGTCTCGAGCGGGCCAAGCGGCACCGGACACCCGTTTACCGCCTGCGAGACCTGGAAAAACGGGTCGTTCCCGTGATTGGTGCGCCCGCTCGACGCCGCAGATGCAGGCGCCCCCCCTTGCGCCATGGCGGCCTGCCCCGCCCAGCACGCCAACCCGACGAAAATCATGAAACGCCATGTCTTGCGCATGCTCACGCTCCTTGTTCTGGATACCGACCGGATCAGTATGCTAGATCGTATCGCCGAGCGCTTCCGAAATGGGCCCCGCGCCGCGACCGCTTGCGAATTCGAGCACGCGCAGGATCAACTCCGGGGTAAGGGGCTTGGCGCAGTGCGCATCGAAGCCGGCGCCTCGCGCACGCTCGCGGTCATACTCGGACGCGTAGCCGCTGCACGCAATCAACAGCATGTGGGCGGTGGCCGGGTCGGCGCGCAGGATCCGCGCGAGTTCCAGGCCGTCGAGCTTCGGCATCGCAATGTCCAACATGACGGCAAACGGCTGCCACTCTCGCGCAATCGAAACGGCCTCGAGCGGCTCGCTCGTTGCGCGGCATTCGAATCCGTCTGTCTGGAGCAGAAGTTGCAACGCATCGGCCGCATCGCGGTAGTCGTCGACCACGAGCACGCGGCGATGGTCGGTCATCGACGGTCTGAAGCTTCGCCACAGCACAACGTCGTCATTCACGTCGCTATTACGTGGATCGGTCACGGCCAGCTCTCCCCAGAGTCGGTTACGGCGCAGTCGCATTGCGTTGCAAAATACGCACCCGCACGGCACGCTGACACACAAATGGCATGCGGTTTGCTGACGGCTCTGGCACCATTTGCCTTGCCGCAGTGCTTTCGTGCGGCTCAAGAGAGGAACAACAATCATGTCGAATCGATTCGCGGCATCTCGTCTCTCCCTCGCCGGTCTCGCCGCGGTGGCCGCCGCCGGCGTGCCCCTGTCGGCGTCCGCCCAAACCCCGTCTCCGCTGGCCGAATGGCAGTACTCGTCGGGCATCCTCCTCGAGCAGATGTTCGAGCCGCAGTTGCCGACATGGCGCATCCGCCTGGGCCCTTCGGTCAGCTTCCAACCGCGTTACGACGGCTCATCCCGCTATCGGATGCTCGCCGGCCCCGTGATCGACGTGCGTTACCGCGACCGGTACTTCTTTTCAACCGGCGAAGGGCTCGGCGTCAACCTGCTGACCGGTCCGAACTGGCGCCTCGGCGTGGCTGCGGCCTACGATCTCGGACGCCGCGCCGCCGACGATCTCGAACATCTGCACGGCATGGGTAACATCAACCCGGCGCCGGCCGTGCGGCTCTTCGGCGAGTACGTTGTGTCGAAATCGTTTCCACTCGTCGTGCGAGCCGACGTGCGCCGCAATATCGGCGGCGACAACGGGTGGATAGGCGACATCGGCACCTATATGCCGATGCCGGGCAGTTCCGAAACGTTCGCGTGGTTTGCCGGGCCGACGATGACGATCGCCGATTCGAAGTACATGAACCGCTGGTTCGGCGTCAACGCCGAACAGTCGGCGCGCTCGGGCTACGGCCGCTACGATGCGTCGCCCGGTATCCGCTCGGTCGGTTTCGGGCTCAGCGCAACTTATACATACCGCAAACATTGGCTCTTCACGGCCGATGCCGCGTTCCAGCAACTCGTCGGCGCCGCCGCGCACAGTCCGCTCACCCAGCGCAGAGGATCCGGCGTCTTCGATCTCGCCGTCGACTATCAGTTCTGACGGCGCCGCCGCGCGTCAGCCGTTGCTTGACTCACGTCAATGAAGGACGCGGCGCACTCGGGTCGAATGGTGAACATCTCACCGTGCTTCGACCGAGGAGCGCTGCATGCAACCCCCGTCCGTGCCGGCCCCTGACGAGACCGGGTCCCGCCTGCTTGCACTCGTCCAAGCGCTTGCTGATGAGTTGCACGGCGAAGGCGGCGCCGGCGCGCATGTCACGCTCGACACGCAGTTCGAACGCGATCTCGGCTTCGACAGCCTCGCGCGCGCCGAACTGTTCGCTCGCGTCGAAGCGGCATTCGGTGCCGGGCTTTCCGTCGATCTCCTCGCGACGCTCGCCACACCGCGCGAGCTGTTGCACGCGCTAGCAGACAGCGCGCAGCAACACGTGCGGCCGCCGGGCGGGGCGCGTGCGAAAGCCGATGCGCCCAGCGATGCCGGCATACACGAACGCGCACCTATCGCCGCGAAACAGCCGGGGGCAGACACGCGCGCGCCGCTCTATGCGCAAGCCGCCGGCACACTTGTCGATGCGTTGCACTGGCATGCCGATCGCCACCCGCAGCAAGTCCACCTCGTCTTCGTCGAGAAGGACGGCAGCACCGCCGCCACATTGACCTACGGCGACTTGCGCACGCGGGCCGGCACGATGGCGGCGGGCCTGCGTGCGCTGGGCGTCGAGGCCGGCGATACGGTCGCATTGATGCTGCCCACAACGCTCGACTACTTCGTTGCGTTCTCAGCCGTTCTCATTTGCGGCGCCGTGGCCGTGCCCATTTATCCGCCCGCCCGCCTCGCGCAACTTGCCGAACACGTGGAACGGCATGCGGCCGTATTGGCCAACGCGGGCGTTCGATTGCTCGTCACGTTCGAGGAGGCCGCAGCCGTTGGACAGATCCTGAAGGCCCATGTCCCGGCACTCGCGCACGTTACGACACCGCGGCACATCGCTGCGCAGGCCGCACGCGGCATGAGCGCCGCGACGCTCATGCCGAAGCCGACCGACATCGCCATGCTGCAATACACGTCCGGCAGCACGGGCGCACCGAAGGGTGTCGTGCTCACGCATGCGAATCTGGTCGCGAATATCCGCGCGATGGGCGAGCGCATCGCCGTTGCCTCAAACGATGTCCTCGTGAGTTGGCTGCCGCTCTACCACGACATGGGGCTGATCGGCGCGTGGCTTGCACCGCTTTACTTCGGTGTGCCGCTCGTCGTCGCCTCGCCGCTCACATTCTTGGCGCGACCCGCAACGTGGTTGAAGATGGTGTCACGCTATCGCGGCACGATCACGGGCGCGCCGAATTTCGCCTACGAATACTGCGCACGTCATTTGAGCGACGCCGATCTCGCTGGCATCGACCTGTCGTCGCTGCGCTATGCGTTCTGCGGCGCCGAGCCTGTCAGCGCCCCGACACTGAGCGCGTTCGCGCAGCGCATGGCGCGTGCGGGCTTCGACGCGCACGCACTCGCGCCCGTCTACGGCCTCGCCGAAAACACGCTCGCGCTGACCCTGCCGCCGCCGGGGCGCGGGCTCCGCATCGACCGTGTCGAGCGCGAAGCGCTGACTCGCGACGCAGTCGCACGCAGCGCATGCAACGGCGACGATGCGCTCGACATCGTCAGCTGCGGGGCAGTCCTCGACGGCGCTTCGCTGCGTATCGTCGATGCGAAAGGTGGTGTCATGCCCGAGCGCAGCATCGGTCGCATCGAATTTCGTGGCGCTGCCGCGACCGCGGGCTACTACGGCAACCCGGAACAAACCGCGCGGCTGCACGATGACGGCTGGCTGGACAGCGGCGACCTCGGCTACGTGGCCGGCGGCGAACTTTATGT
>CBJMQH010000363.1:0-5768 GCA_966431825.1 uncultured Trinickia sp. | reverse complement strand
TTCCAAAAAAAGTCGATGTGCGGCATTGCTACACCGAAACCGGATATGGCCCTGATCGACGCGCGATTGAAAGCTGTGGCGGCTTTGGAAAAGGAGCAACACGTATGAACGTCATAAAAACCATTGATGGCATCACCGTCGAAGAAGGCAGCGACAATCCCTACGCGGATCTGGGCTACCCCGATGCAGAGGCGATGCTGGTCAAAGCCGGCCTCGCGAACGAGATTGCTCAAATCATCAAGTCGAGGCACCTGACCCAGCAGCGGGCGGCGGAGCTACTGGGCATGCCGCAGCCAAAGCTCTCCGATCTGCTGCGCGGCAAATTTCGCGGCATCAGTCAGGCCAAGATGATCGAGTGCCTGAACCGACTCGGGCGGGACGTGGACATCGTCGTAAAGAAAGCCGGGCGGCGCGCGATGGGGCATACGCACGTCGTGCTCGCGTGATCCGCTTCGGCGCGAACGGTTCCCCCTTTCTACACGTCGAGCAACCCCTTTTTCTCGATGAACCGAATCACCTCGTCGAGCCCGTCCAACGCCTTCAGGTTGCACATGACGAATGGCCGTTCGCCGCGCATCTTTTGCGCATCGGCCGCCATGACATCGAGGTTCGCGCCGACATACGGCGCGAGATCGGTCTTGTTGATGACGAGCAGGTCCGACTTCGTAATGCCCGGCCCGCCCTTGCGCGGGATCTTTTCGCCGCCCGCCACATCGATCACATAGATCGTCAGGTCCGAGAGCTCGGGGCTGAACGTCGCTGCAAGATTGTCACCGCCCGATTCGATGAAGACGATGTCCGCATCGGGAAAGCGCGCCAGCATCCTGTCGACGGCTTCGAGGTTGATCGACGCATCCTCGCGAATCGCCGTGTGCGGGCAGCCGCCCGTCTCCACACCCATGATCCGTTCAGGCGGCAACGCACCCGCCACCGTGAGCAGGCGCTGATCCTCTTTCGTGTAGATATCGTTCGTGATCGCGACCAGGTCGTAGCGCTCGCGCATCGCCTTGCAGAGCATTTCGAGCAGCGTGGTCTTGCCGGAGCCGACCGGCCCGCCGACGCCGACGCGCAACGGCGGCAGTTTCGTCGTTCTCATGACGGTGTATCTCAGGTAACAAAAACTATGAACGGAACAATCGCGAATACTGCGATTCGTGCCTCGCCGAGAGCACGCCGAGCATCGGGGCGAATGTGTTGATCGCAGCCGGCGGCGTGTCGAGCGCATGCGCCACGGCGGCGTCGATCGCAGCGCGCAGCCCGACGATGATGCGCTGCCCCGCGAGCTGTCCGAGCGGCACCGCCTTCAGCGCCGCCGCCGCCTGGTTCTCGGCCCAGCTGAACGCATAGGCGGCAAGGGCTGCGTCCGTTGCGATTCCGTGTGCGGCTACCGCAAACGCGAACGCACTCGGCTGCGAGATCGGCGCGAAACCGGTCAGCGTCTCGCGGCGCGCAGCGTCGCCCCAATCGAGCGAGAGGCAAAGCTGCTTCATCGACCAGCCCATCTGCTCGGTCTCACGGCGTAGCTCCGCCGATTCGCGGCTCGCCAGAAACTCGGCGTCGGTGACGGCAAGTTGCGTGGCGTCGTTCGCATGCCAGCGCGCAATCTGATGTCCAAGCAACGGCAACTCGCCACGGGCGAGCACATCGGTCAGACCGTGTGCGATCCACACCTGAGCGCTCGGGCCATCGGTCACGAAGCCGGCGTCGATCGCCGCTTCGAGCCCCTGCGAATAGCTGAATGCGCCGATCGGCAACGCCGGCGAAGCAAGATGCAGCAGCGCAGTCAGCTCAGCGATGCGCATGGCCGTGCGAGTGAGCGTGTCCGCAGCAGTGCGAATGATCATGGGAATGATCGTGATCGTGGTCCGCGCCGTGCCCTTCATGGCCGTGATGCTCGTCGTAGACGCGCTGCGCCAGCGCGTAGTCTTCGGCGAACGTCGCGTCGTGCCCGTGGCGGTGACCGCCCCCATACGCGCCCGTTTCGGGCTGGAACGGCAGCGATGCGGCGCGCACGCGTACACCGAGCCCGATGAGCATCGCTTCGAGCACAGGGTCGGCTTCGAGCTTCAAATACCCGGCGCCCACTTCCACGGGCGTATGGCGATTGCCAAGGTGATAGGCGGCCCGTGTGAGCGTCAGCGTGTCGGGTGCTTCCACGACGAGCACCGCTTCATTCGCCGCGATCACGCGCACGAGCGCGCCGTCATCGGCCACGAGCACGTCGCCGTCCACTAGCACGGTCCCGCGCGGCAGCACGAGCGCGACTTCCTCGCCGGTGTCGAGCGTGGCCGCAAGGCGGCTTTTGCACCTCGCCTCGAAGGCGAGCGTGAGCGTAGGCGCGCGTGCCACGAGCGTGGCCGCGATTTTTACGTGTGGATCAATCCGTTTGTCGATCGTGCGCATCTTTGTCGAAAGCTCGGCAGAACAAACCATCAGAAAAGGAAATAGCGCTGCGCCATCGGCAGCACCCTGGCCGGCTCGCACGTCAGCAACTCGCCGTCGGCAATCACCTGATACGTCTCCGGATCGACGCTGATCGCAGGCTGCCACGCGTTGTGAATCATGTCGGCCTTCGTCACGCTGCGGCAGCCGCGTACCGGCACCACGCGCTTTTGAAGCCCGTAACGCTCGGCAATACCGGCATCGGCGGCCATCTGGGAAACGAACGTCAGCGACGTGCGCGCGAGCGCACCGCCGCGCGCGGCGAACATCTCGCGGTAATGCACGGGCTGCGGCGTGGGAATCGATGCGTTCGGGTCGCCCATCTGTGCCAGCGCGATCATGCCGCCCTTCAGAATGAGCGTGGGTTTGATGCCGAAGAACGCGGGCTCCCAGAACACGAGGTCGGCCCACTTGCCGGGCTCGATCGAACCGACCTCGTGCGCGATGCCGTGCGTGAGGGCCGGATTGATCGTGTACTTCGCGACATAGCGCTTCGCGCGGAAGTTGTCGTTGCGCGTGCTATCGCCCGGCAGTGCGCCGCGTTGCACCTTCATCTTGTGCGCGGTCTGCCACGTGCGGATGATGACTTCTCCCACACGTCCCATTGCCTGCGAATCGGACGAAAGCATCGAGAGCGCACCCAGGTCATGCAGAATGTCCTCGGCCGCGATCGTCTCGCGCCGGATTCGCGATTCGGCAAAGGCGATGTCTTCCGCAATCGATGGGTCCAGGTGATGGCAAACCATCAGCATGTCGAGGTGCTCGTCGAGCGTATTGATCGTGTAGGGTCGCGTCGGATTCGTCGACGAGGGCAACACGTTGGCCTCTCCACACACCTTGATGATGTCGGGCGCATGTCCGCCGCCCGCGCCTTCGGTGTGATAGGTGTGGATCGTGCGGCCCTTGAACGCGGCGACGGTGGCTTCGACGAAGCCCGCTTCGTTCAGCGTATCGGTGTGGATGGCCACTTGCGTGTCGGTGTCGTCGGCCACGGACAGGCAGTTGTCGATGGCGGCCGGCGTCGAGCCCCAATCTTCATGGAGTTTCAGACCGATCGCACCGGCCGCGATCTGCTCGGTCAGCGGTTCGGGCAGGCTCGTGTTTCCTTTGCCGAGAAAGCCGAGATTGATCGGCCAGCCGTCGGCGGCCTGCAGCATGCGTTCGAGGTGCCAGGGGCCCGGCGTGCAGGTCGTGGCGTTCGTGCCCGTGGCCGGTCCCGTGCCGCCGCCGATCATCGTCGTCACGCCCGAGGCAAGCGCTTCTTCGATCTGCTGTGGACAGATGAAGTGAATGTGCGTGTCGATGCCGCCCGCCGTCACGATCAGTCCTTCACCGGCAATGACTTCGGTCGCTGCACCGATCGCAATCGTGACGCCGGGTTGGATATCGGGATTGCCGGCCTTGCCGATCGCGGCGATCCGCCCGTTCTTGATCGCGATGTCGGCCTTGACGATACCCCAGTGGTCGACGATCACGGCATTGGTCACCACGGTATCGGCCACCTCGGCCGCGATGCGCTGCGACTGGCCCATGCCGTCGCGAATCACTTTCCCGCCGCCGAACTTCACTTCTTCACCGTAGACGGTAAAGTCGCGCTCGATTTCGATCAAGAGCTCGGTGTCGGCAAGCCGGATGCGGTCGCCCGTCGTGGGACCGAACATTTCGGCGTAAGCGCGGCGGCTGATACGTAGTGTCATGGCGGTTCGTTATGCGAATTAAGCGGTAAAGACGCTCGGCATGCAGCCGATCTTAGAGCGGTCCCATCACGCGGCCATTGAAGCCGTAGACGGCGCGATCGCCGGCCAATGCCACGAGCTCGACGGTCCGTTCCTGGCCCGGTTCGAAACGCACGGCCGTGCCCGCGGCGATGTTGAGCCGGAAACCGCGTGCAGCGTCGCGATCGAACACGAGTGCCGCGTTGACCTCATGGAAGTGATAGTGCGAGCCGATCTGAACCGGACGGTCGCCCGTGTTGGCCACCGTGAGCGTGCGCGTTTCGCGCCCCACGTTCAGTTCGATTTCGCCGTCGTCTGTCAGGATCTCGCCGGGAATCATTGCCATGAAGCGCCTCAAGGAATCGGATGGTGAACCGTGACGAGCTTCGTGCCGTCGGGAAACGTCGCCTCGATCTGGATGTCGGGGATCATCTCCGGCACGCCTTCCATCACGTCGTCGCGCGTGAGCAGCGTCGTGCCGTAGTGCATGACCTCGGCCACGGTCTTGCCGTCGCGTGCAGCCTCCATCAGTGCAGCCGAAATGAAAGCGACCGCTTCCGGGTAGTTCAGCTTCAGCCCGCGCGCACGGCGGCGTTCCGCCAGCAGCGCAGCCGTAAAGATCAGCAGCTTGTCTCGTTCTCTGGGCGTCAGTTTCATGAGGCTGTTTCTGTATACGAATCGTCAGTTCGATGAAAGAAAAAGGGCGGGTGGGGCGCTTTCTGCCGACCGGCGTGTCGTCGATGTTACGGTGTTCTGACTATCTGGGGCAGGGGGCTTTTTCCCGGTGGGGTTCATGAGCGCGATCAGGTGTTCCAAAGGCGCAGAGGCCGGGCGGCCACGCCGTGTACATGCGGCCGCGCGTGCAGCCAGCATTGCATAAGCAATCCTTGAAGGGACTCCATCGAGCGCGCCAGCGCGCGCACGATGACGATGCCCGGTGCGACGCAACTCGCTCCGGCGCGACGGTCTGCCTCGAATGGAAGCAGCGCTGCAAGCGCCTCGGCCAACGCGTCGTTGCACGTGGGCCCCGCGGCCCACAGCGTCCCGTAAGCGGGAAACCCGCCTAGCCCTTGCGGGGCACTTCGCAGCGGATCGTCTGCCGCAAGACGGGCACGCTCGAACCAGAGCGGCACGCCTCGCGCATCGACGATGCGCGATTCGCTCGAGAGCGAGCCTGCCGACCAATGCTCTCCCGCGGCCTGCCGGCCGAGCTGCGTCGTTTCCCAGCCGATGGCGCTCGCGCCTTGGGCGAGCGACAGCGTGAAGCCGAGCGCTGCATGCGCATGGTCGAACAGCAGGTTGTTTTGCGGCAGCCAGTCGAGCTTGGCCGCTTCGCCGAGCGAGATCGTAATGTGTTGCGAAGCCGATCGGCCGTTCGACTTGTACCACTTGGTCGCGCCGGGTGTCGTGACGAGCGCGTGCGCATCGTGGCCCACGTCGATATCGATCGAAAGCGTATCGCCGCCGGCTACGCCACCCGGCGGATGAACAATGACGGCGTGACAGATCGCGTCGCCTTCCGGGTAGAGGGGGCGCTGCACCCGAAGCGGCCCCCCATGGCGCCAGTGCGCAAGCGTGGTGTGCCCCCCCTTCTTCTTAACAACAAACACG
>CBJMQH010000362.1:0-5768 GCA_966431825.1 uncultured Trinickia sp. | reverse complement strand
GCTCGAACGTGAACTCGACGCGCTGCTGCGCGCGTCGAACGCCCCGCGCGACATTGAGCTGACGGTCTGGTGATCCCCCCGACCCCACCCTTTGCCTGGCAACATCGCGAATCACCTATGCGCTCTTCGATCGTTGACGATATCGATCCTCTCGCCCTCCACGCAGAGGCACGGAACGACGAGCGCAGCGCGCGGACACGGCTCGATCACGCCGACACCCGCGCGACGATCGCGCGACTGCCGCTGCGCGCGCTGACGCCGCTGCGCGCACGCATCGCCCGATTCGTCAGCAACGCGCGCACGTTCGCGCTGGCGAAGCGGATCCCCGGCCTCGCACTGCGCTCGCTGCAGCTCAGCACAACCGGTGCGTCGCCCCGCAACGGTTTCGAAGTACCCGCGCTACTCGAACTGGCGCACCCGGCCGGTGCGATTCGTATCGCGCTCGATCTGGCTGCCTACCCCGCGCTTGCGATCGCCGCGGTGTCGCCGCGCACCGACGCGAGCTTCTCCGGCCCCGAAGAAGCGCTGCGCTCCGCGATCGCGGGCGTACTGCTCGAACCGTTGTTCGCGCATCTGGCCACGTTGGGACTCGACGGCGTGCACGTCGTGCGGCTCGTACATGGCACGACAGGGTTCACGGCGCACGACGGCGCGGAGCCGATTGCGATCTCGTTCACGCTCGACGGCCGGCAGCATGACGTCGAAGCCGTGCTCGAGAGACCGATCGTGAGCCGGCTCGAAGCGCGGGCCGCGCGCGAGCCGGTCGCCATCGCACCGATCGGCAGGACCTCGGACGAAGCGCTGCACGATGTGCTCGCCCAACAACTCGACTGCCTGATACCGGGCAGGCTCGTACTCGGGTCACGGCGACTGCCTGTCGATACGCTGCGGGCGCTGTCTCCGGGCGATGTCCTGATGCGCACGATCATGAGCAGCCTGTCGTCGCTCGTAAGCGATGCCGTGGCGCAGGTGACGGCGAGCGCCGTTGCCGCATGGGGCACACCGGGCCGCGTACGGCTTCACGTGCCGGTCGCCATCGACGGGCTACACCTATCCATCATCAAGGAGGCGACCATGACAGACGAGCTCGATCCCGCTCGCCTGAGCGATACGTTGGCGAGCGATCCGGCCGGCGGCCCCGTCGATCTTGGCGAGCTCGATCTGCCTGTGCAGTTCGAAGTCGACACGATCGCGCTGCCGCTCTCGCAGCTCTGCGCGCTGCGGCCCGGCTACGTGCTCGAACTGCAAACGCCGGTGGCCGCGGCCCAGCTGAAGCTCGTCACGCACGGACAAACGATCGGCATCGGCGAACTCGTGACCGTCGGCGAGCATCTTGGCGTGCGAATCCTCAAAATGGCGCACGGCGATGATTCAGTTCAGTGACATCACCGCCCTACTCGTCGTCGTTCTTGCGCTGAGCGTCGTTCCGTTCGTTGCGATGGTGGTCACGTCGTACGCGAAGCTCGTCGTCGTGTTCGGCCTGCTGCGCAATGCGTTCGGCGTGCAACAGGTACCGCCGAACATGGTGCTCAACGGCGTGGCGATCCTCGTCTCGCTGTACGTGATGGCGCCCGTGGGCATGCAAGCGGCCGACGCGCTACGCAATCAGCAGATCGGCGGGCAGCCGACGCAAGCCGTGCTGCAGCTGTTCGATGCGGCGCGTGAACCGTTTCGCGGTTTTCTGCAAAAGCACGCCAACGAGCGCGAAAAGCGCTTCTTCATGCGCTCGGCAAGCGTGATCTGGCCGAAGGAAAGGGCGAGCGCGCTGCGTGAGACCGATCTGATCGTGCTAGCGCCGGCCTTCACGCTGACCGAACTCACCGACGCCTTCAAAATCGGCTTCCTGCTCTACCTCGCGTTCATCGTCATCGATCTCATCATCGCGAACGTGCTGCTTGCAATGGGCCTGAACCAGGTGACGCCCACGAACATTGCGATCCCGTTCAAGCTGCTGCTGTTCGTCGTCATGGACGGGTGGTCGACACTGATCCATGGCCTCGTGCTGACCTACCGATAGCGAGGCCGCACGCCCCATGGAAACCGATACCCTCATTCGCTTCACGACGCAGGGCATGTTGCTCTGCCTCTACGTCTCGTTGCCCGTCGTCGTGGTCGCCGCACTGGTCGGGCTGGCGATCTCGTTTCTCCAGGCGATCACATCGCTGCAGGATCAAACGCTGCCTCACGCCGTCAAACTGATCGCGGTCACCGTCGTGATTGTGGTTGCGGCGCCTTTCTCGGCCGCGGCGATCCTGCATTTCGCAAACGAGATCATGCGCACCGCGGTGCCGCAATGACACGCGTCGTACGACCGGCCGCGGCCGACGCGACGCATGCCGCCCAGAATGCAGCCGGTCCCGGGCGCGAGGTCGCCGACGCTGCGCGCCGTGCGGCCACGCTCTATCGCAACACGAAGTTCGCTTACCAGAACAACGCGGGCAACGCCGGCAAGAGCCGCGCACTCGCCCGGCTCCCGAAGCGGCGGCCCGATCGCCGCACGCGAAGCCGCCGCGGCGCAAGCGACGACGATCTCGAAGTGCAAGCGTCCGATTCGCAGCCTCAAAGTCCAGCCGCCGGCGTGGGGCAACGCGGCAACGGTGACGGCGGCGGTGGAAGCAATGAAGGCGGCGGCCATTCACAGCACGGCAGCAGCCACGGGGACGGCGCACGTTCGGGCGACCTGCCGGCCATACCCGGCGTCAAACCCGGCCTCGGCACGAGCGTCCCACCTCCGGCACAACGCCCGCTCGCCGCCGCGGTTGCAGCACTGCGCGAAGCGGGGACCGACGAGAACAGTATCGACGGCGCGCGGATCGGCACGCTATGGCGTGAAGCCGTCGTCGACTTATGCCGGCTTGCTGCCTCGGGCTCCGCGCAATCGCTCGGACTGCGAACGGTGGAACTCGTGGGGGAGTTGCGCGCACTGCTCCGAAAGCACGGCGCTGTGCCACCCCTCGGCGTGGCAGGCCACCGCCAGGTACTGATCGAAGCAACGGCCGGCGCGCCCACGAGCGGGCCAAGCGGGGCCGCCCGCGGCGAAAACGACGACGCCCGGCGGCTCAATCTGCTCGCCGTACCGCTGTTGCTGCTCGCCGAGCGGCCGGCGCCCGGCTATAAGGGCGGTCAGTCCGAGGCGATTCTGGCCACGACGCGCGCCGGCATCGTTGCGCGTGCGTCGCCCGCGAAGCGAGGGCCACGCCGCCGCTTCGGCAGTTCGTAAATTCGCAGCCGGCTTCGCATCGCGCGAAGTCGCACGAAGCAACTTGGCTACAGTACCGAAACCGGATCCGCATGCACGACGCATACGGATCCGGTATTCGACACTACGGCCGCAACATGACCAAACTGCTCCGAATCCTGACGGGTGTCCACGCCGGCGCGGAACTGCGCCTGCGCGAAGGCACGCATCGCGTCGCAGCCGACGACGATGCCGACATCCGCATCACGGATTGGCGCGGCGAGGACATCGTGCTTGCCGTCGACGCCACCGGTCTCGTCAGTGCGCGGCGTGCCGCTGCGCAAACGGCGCCTGCGGCCGATGCGACCCTAGGCGCGACCCACGGCGAGGGAACCGCGGAGCAGGAAAGCGAGCACGACGACAGTGCCGTGCTGCTTGTGGATTTCGTGCCGATGCAGTTCGGCGACACCGTGGTTTGTATCGGACCGGAGGACGCGACCTGGCCGAGCGACCTCGAACTGTTGTCGACGTTGCTCGTGAAGCCGCACGAAGCCCGGCACGAAGCGGAGCGCTCTTCCCGGCGCAAGCTCGTGGGTGCCATGCTGGGGTGCGCGATGCTCGGCGCGATCATCGTGATCGGCTCGGTGTTGATCACGACGGTTGTCAGCCGTGCCGCCCATCCCAGCACGCCGGACACGCTGGCTCAGCGTATCAACGAACAACTCGCCGCGGCGCACTTGAGCGAAGTGCGGGCCGAGGCACACAACACGCGCATCGCGATCAAGGGCATGGTCGGCACGGCAGAAGACGATGCAGCGGTGCGCGCGCTGATCGCACGCGTTCCGTCGACTACCGTCGCGCGCCAGTACGACATTGCGCAGAACGACGTGCGCAATATCGAGGAGTCGTTGGGCATGCCGGGGGTGCAGGTGAAATATACGGGGCACGGCGTTTTCGAAATTGCGGGCACCGTGGACAACCCGTCGGACCTCAGCGCTCGGCTCGCGACGATGCGGCACGATTTCAGCCCTAACATCAAAGAGCTGCGCGTGCAGGTGAAGCAATCGGAAGCGTCGATGGCACCGCCCGAATCGTTCTCCGAATTGATGGCGTCGGACGATATTCGGTACGCCGAAACACCTGATGGCGTGAAGCATATTTATGCACTGCCCGAAGCGGCGTCGGATACGGCGGCGGCGCTCCCGGCAGCGTCGCTCGGCGCGTCGGCCGCACTCGCTGCGGCAAGCGCTGGCGAGCTGTCGCAACCGGCGGCGGCCGCCGCCGCGAGCGCGCCGAGCCAGGAAGCCACGCTCGCGGCCAACGCGCCGCAGCGCACCGCACGGCCGGCCGGGGCGGCCCCCGCCGCTCCCCCTGTATCGACGGCGTTCCTGCCGTTGCCGAAGTGACCATTTCGTTAGGAGAGCTCGCGATGTACGAGACACTCGAATCCTGTGCGGCGGAGTTCAACGAACTGCGCCAGTTGCTGGCAGACCCGGACAAGCGCGATCGCGTCGACGCCCTGCGCGCGGCACTGGCGGCGACGGCAGCCAACATTGCCGAGACCCCGGGCACGAACGCGGTCGAGCGCGATGAACTGGCCAAGCTCTACCGCGGCATGCTGGCGGCGGAGCGGATCATCGCACATCTGCAGGAAAAACGAAGCGTGGCTGCGTAGCGGATACGCGTCATGCTCCGTTCGGCGCGCGAGTCGCCGAATTGAAGGCGGGGCCGGTCCTCGAACAGCACTGCATCGAGGCTCATGCCGGCATTTTGTATTGTTCGTTTAATTGAGGAGGTGAGTCTATGAGTGCACTCAGTATGGGCGCCACGATGGCCATGATGGAAGGCAGCGTCGGGCAGACTGCGATGCTTTCCGCGGAAGCGACGAATGTGCAGTCGAAGATGACGCAGATCCAGATGGGCGTCAGCACGATTCAGTCGGCTTTGTCCGCACTAAAGGCCTCCGCAACTCAAGTGCATTGATTGCGGTTCACAGCCGGCGCGCTCTCGGGCGCGCCGCCTTTTTTGTTTTGTCCCGACTCCTTGCCCCGCTGCGGCGATCAGCATGTCCCATTCGGAGCGATACGCGCAGCTCGTGCGAGACCTCTGCGAGACCGTAGGACTCGCCGATGCCGAGCACGTGCTCGAAACGCGTTCGATCGAAGTCGAGGGGTTCGATGTCCGGCTCGAGTACTTCGACAACGACCTCGATGCCATGTATGCCAATTTTCACTACGGCACGGTCACAGCCGGGCGTACGCTCGTCATCTTCAGGCTCATGCTCGAGGCGAACTTGCTGATCTACGCACAGGATCAAGCGCAGCTCGGCCTCGACACCACGAAGGCGACGGCGCAGCTCGGACTGCTGAAGCGCGGCCTGAAGGCGGCCGCGGACGAGGCTGCCAAGGGCGACATCGAGAAGGGCCTCAAGAGTATGGGCCTTCAGGCCGACGACCTCGCGCAGTCACTGGGAGGGGGAGGCGGTAAGCAGGGCCTCATCGGCACGTTGACGGGCTTCGCGTCGGGCGCGCCGATGGTGGCAAAGGCCGCGATCGGGCTGGGACCCGTGCTGGCGGGCCTCGTCGGATCG
>CBJMQH010000361.1:0-5781 GCA_966431825.1 uncultured Trinickia sp. | reverse complement strand
GCACTATGGCGCGGAACGCGCCGGCCTGACGGTCATTCCGTTCGGCGGCGGCCAAACGGAAAAGCAGGTCCAGCTGATCCAGGACTTCAAGCCCGACATCATCATGGTGACGCCGAGCTACATGCTGGCAATTGCCGACGAACTCGAGCGCCAGGGCGTCGATCCGGCAATGTGCTCTCTGCGCATCGGCATTTTCGGCGCGGAGCCGTGGACCAACGACATGCGCTCGGCCATCGAGGAACGCATGGGCATCGACGCGGTCGACATTTACGGCCTGTCCGAAGTCATCGGCCCCGGTGTCGCATCCGAATGCGTCGAGACAAAGGACGGCCCCACGATCTGGGAAGATCATTTCTATCCGGAAATCATCGATCCTCAGACAGGTGAAGTGCTCCCGGACGGCGAGTTCGGCGAACTCGTGTTCACCTCGCTCACCAAAGAAGCGCTGCCGATCATCCGCTACCGCACGCGCGACCTGACACGCCTGTTGCCCGGCACAGCCCGCACGATGCGGCGCATGGAAAAGATCACAGGGCGCTCAGACGACATGATGATCATACGCGGCGTCAACGTCTTTCCTACGCAGATCGAAGAACTGCTGCTCAAGCAACCTGCGCTCGCGCCGCACTATCAGATCATATTGACAAAGGAAGGCCCGCTCGACGTCATGACGCTCAACGTCGAACCCTGCCCCGACGCGCAATCCGATACGCAAACCCTGGGCGCCGCACAAGCCGCGCTCACGTACGATATCAAGGCGCTGATCGGCGTCACCGCTGTCGTCAACGTGTTGCCGGTCAACGGCATCGAGCGGTCGGTCGGCAAGGCGCGCCGCGTCATCGATAAACGTACGGCCACGGCCTGATCGCGTGGTGCCCGCCCCCTGCTAACGCACCGGCCAGGAACCCGCACAGCGAAATCACCGCATAGGTGGAAGCGTCGTGCGGACGTTCGGGGCCGTTCTGCCGCAGCCGGAAAGCCCGGGCGCACGACCGCCACTGTGCCCTCGCCCGACGCAATGGCATGTTGGACTCAGGAATTCGGCAGCAGAAGCCACATCCGCCCGGCTTGCTTCATCTTGCCGGCCAGATCGCCGGCATCGTCGCCGAGTCCCCAGAAATAGTCGGCCCGCACGCCGCCCTTGATCGCGCTGCCCGTGTCTTGAGCAAAAACGAGCCGGTTCATCGGTGCGTTCGTAAGCGGCCGGGTCGTTTCCAGAAAAACAGGCGTACCCAGCGGAATCGCAGTCGGATCGACCGCGATCGATCGTTCGGGCGTCAATGGCACGCCAAGTGCACCAATCGGCCCGGCAGCAGAGGGGTCGAGCGATGCGGCCGCGTCTGACGAAGCCATCGCCTTGAAGAAGACGAAACGTGGATTCGTGTCGAGCAGCGCTGCGACTCGTCCCGGGTTCGCACGCGCCCACGCCTTGATGCCCTGCATCGTCGCCTGTGCCGGCGTAATCTCGCCGTGGTCGAGCAGCCACCGGCCGATCGACCGATAGGGCTGATTGTTCGTGCCGCCGAACCCGACCCGCATCACGCCACCATCGTCCAGCACGATCCGGCCCGAGCCCTGCACCTGCAGGAAAAACGCCTCGATCGGATCGTCGACCCACACGAGCTCATTGCCCTCCAGCGCACCGGAGCGCTCGAGCTGCGCGCGCGTAGGCAGCGCAGTACCGGGGCGAAAAGCGGCCGGCCAGCGGTAGAGCGCATATTGATAAGGACCGCGCCGCGTGCGCGACCCATGCAACAACGGCTCGTAATACCCCGTAACGAGACCATCGACCGAACCGTCTCCGTTGGCGAGTTGGAACGGCGTGAAATACGTCTCGAAGAAGGTGCGTGTTTCAGCGATGTCGAGATCGTCGAGCTGCAACGCGGCCCGACACGCGCGCTGCCACTTCGGCTGTTGGGCAAGACGCACGCAGTTTTGTCGCAGCGCAGCGGCCGCTCCGATCAATGTGTCGTCCTGCCAGCCGGGCACCTGCTGCCAAGCCACCGGGGTGAGCCGGCCCGCGCCCGGTTGCCCCGTGCTCAGCGCGCCACTCGATGCCCCGGTGCGCAACGAAGGGGATGACCCGCACGCGCTCAACAATGCGGCCAGCGACACGGTCAACAGCGCGCCCCAAAGCGGCGCGGCGGCCTGTCGGGCCGCGCGCAGATTAAAGCGAATACAATGCTCGTTCTTGATGGAAAGCGCCATGTCCGACCTGTTCGACGAATATCCGATGCTCATCTTCGCGCTCGAAGCGCTGCTTGCGTTGACGCTGCTCGTCGTCATCGTCGTCTGGACGATGTCCGGCAGCAAAAAGACCGCACGCGACGATCGCCCACAACGATAGGCGAGCCGCGAGCTGACCGCAAATCGGCGCCCGCCGGCTCGCCGCTTCAGTGCAGCGTACGAGGCATTTGTAACGCAAACGAGTCGACCGGCACCTCGAACCGCTCCCCGTCCTCCGCCACGCAGAAATAAGCGCCGCGCATCATGCCGACCGGCGTCGCGATAACGGCCCAGCTTGTGTATTCGAACTGTTCGCCCGGCTGCAGCAACGGCTGGTGCCCCACTACGCCGAGCCCCTTGACCTCCTGAACATGGTCGTCGCTGTCGGTAATAACCCAATGCCGCGCAATCAGTTGTGCGGCGATGCTCCCGGTGTTGCGGATCGTCAGCGTATAGGCGAAAGCGAACTGTCTGCGCGCGGGGTCCGACTGGTCGGGCAGGTAGCGCGTATGCGCCGTGACGCTGAATTGGTACTGACTCATCGTGGATCGCTTGGCTCTTGGTAACAGCTGCCACCGTGCGTGGCAGGTTGTGGTTTGGCATTCTGGCCGATGCGCTCACTCGCCGCAACCGAGGCCACCCCCGAAAGCTACACCGCGGCTCGCTGCAAGCGCTCTGTAGCCCTAAGCAATCTTCTCGCCGCCCACCGAACGCGCGACAGGCAAGCCTTGCCGCACCGCAGCGAGCGATGGCCTGTCTGACAGGCACCCCATGCGACGCGGTAAAATGGCTTTTTTCGTACACCGCCGTTTTTCCAGGCCATCCCTCGCGCCATGACGCAATTTCGCATCGCTCCCAGCATTCTGTCGGCCGACTTCGCTCGGCTCGGCGAAGAAGTCCGCAACGTCGTCGCAGCCGGCGCCGACTGGATCCATTTCGACGTGATGGACAACCACTACGTGCCGAACCTGACGATCGGGCCGCTCGTCTGCGAAGCGATCCGCCCGCATGTCCAGGTCCCCATCGATGTGCATCTGATGGTCCGCCCCGTCGACCGGATCGTGCCCGACTTCGCGAAGGCCGGTGCAAATCTGATTAGTTTCCACCCCGAAGGATCGGATCACATCGACCGGACGCTCTCGCTGATTCGCGACCATGGTTGCAAGGCCGGCCTCGTGTTCAATCCGGCCACGCCGCTGCAGTACCTCGATCATGTCATGGATCGCGTCGACCTCGTCCTGATCATGTCGGTCAATCCGGGCTTCGGCGGCCAGTCGTTCATTCCCGAAGCGCTCAACAAGCTGCGCGAAGCCCGCGCGCGCATCGACGCGTACCGCGAGCGCACGGGCCGCGAGATCGTGCTCGAAGTCGACGGCGGCGTGAAGACCGAGAATATCGCCGAGATCGCCGCGGCCGGTGCCGATACGTTCGTCGCAGGCTCGGCGATTTTCGGCAAGCCGGATTACCGGACCGTCATCGACGGTATGCGCTCGGAACTCGCCACCGTCAAGCGAGCCTGACCGGATGTCGGCGCACGCGAAGCACCCTGCCATCGACGCGCCGCGCTTCCCGGCGGCGCGGCTCGACGCCGCCATCATCGATCTCGACGGAACGATGGTCGATACGGCCGACGACTTCACGGCGAGCATCAACGCCCTGCTTGCACGACTCGACGCGCCGCTTGCCGAACGCGACGAAATCATCGGCTACGTCGGTAAGGGTTCGGAGCACCTGATTCGAAGCGTGCTGGCAGCCCGCTTCGACGAGGACGAAACTACGACCCGGTTTCCCGAAGCGATTGCGATTTATCAGGACGAATACGCGCGCATCAACGGCCGGCATACGCGCCTGTACCCCGAAGTGGAAGCGGGGCTGGCGGCACTGGCCGCGCTCGGCCTCAAACTCGCCTGCGTCACGAACAAACCGCACCGCTTCGCCGTTGCCCTGCTCGCGCAGTACGGGCTCGACCGGTTCTTTTCAGCCGTGCTGGGCGGCGACAGCCTGCCGCGAAAGAAGCCCGACCCGGCGCCGATGCTCGCAGCCTGCGCAACGCTCGGCGTCGCACCGCAGCATGCCGTTGCGATCGGCGACTCCGAAAACGACGCGATCGCCGGCCGCGCGGCCGGTATGGCGACGCTAACGGTGCCCTACGGGTACAACCATGGCAAAGCTATACAAACGATAAATTCGGATGGTATAGTGCCCTCGCTGCTGGCCGCAGCCAGGTTCGTCGCAGAGCATCGTACGAATCTCCATGCCGGCCATTCCGCAACCTTCGGCATCAGGCCTTGACGGCAACGCACCCAACGGCGGACACCCGCGGTTGAGCCGCAGTTGAACAATTGTCAGACCGATTCGCCGATCAACTCATCACCTTTCATGTTTCTGAACAAAAAACGGAGTCCGAGCAGCATCGACCGGGGAGCCTGGCCCTGGCGACGCTCGTCGCACTGACCTCGATCCCGAGGTACGCTGGAGCCCATGTGCCCAGTGCCGTTTTTTGATTTCGCCGCGCAGCTCGCGCAATTTTTGTCGCACCAACCGCGCATCCGACGAGCCGTGAGTCGCACGACCTGACTTTGTGTCGACGTGTCGTCTTGCGGTCCGGCGGCTTGCCGCTCGCACACCCGAACCGGGATGTGGGGCGAAGGCGCGGGCCATACGAACAGGATCGGAACATGACCGAACTCGAATTCCAATCGCTCGCCAACGAGGGTTATAACCGCATTCCGCTGATCGCCGAAGCGCTCGCCGATCTGGAAACGCCGCTCTCGCTCTATCTGAAGCTCGCCCAAACGGAGCGCGGTGGAGCGAATTCGTTCCTGCTGGAGTCGGTGGTCGGGGGCGAGCGCTTCGGCCGCTACTCGTTCATCGGCTTGCCCGCACGCACGCTCGTGCGCACCCGCAACGGCGTGAACGAGGTCGTGCGCGACGGTGAAGTCGTCGAAAGCCACGAGGGCGATCCGTTCGAGTTCATCGCTGCCTTCCAGGCCCGCTTCAAGGTGGCGCAACGTTCAGGACTGCCGCGCTTTTGCGGCGGCCTTGCCGGCTATTTCGGCTATGACGCCGTACGCTACATCG
The DNA here is from genome assembly GCA_966431825.1 of uncultured Trinickia sp. Lineage (GTDB taxonomy): Bacteria > Pseudomonadota > Gammaproteobacteria > Burkholderiales > Burkholderiaceae > Trinickia. The sequence goes on along the minus strand of CBJMQH010000361.1, from coordinate 474 downwards.
AAAAGAAGCTCGCCCACTCGGCGCCGCCCGACGATCTCGGCCTGCCCGACATCCAGCTGCTGCTGACAGAAGAAGTCGCCGTCATCGACAACCTGGCCGGCAAGCTCTATCTGATCGTCTATGCCGATCCGGCCGCACCGGAAGCCTACGCACGCGCAAAGCAGCGGCTGCGCGAACTGCGTCAGCGCCTGCGTGCCACCGTCCAGCCGCCCGTTACGTCCCCGAGCGTGCGCACCGAAACATTCCGCGAATTTGCCCGCGAAGACTATCTGAACGCCGTGCGCCGCGCGAAGGAATACATCGCGGCCGGCGAACTGATGCAGGTCCAGGTCGGCCAGCGCTTGACGAAGCCTTACCGAGACAATCCGCTCTCGCTGTACCGCGCGCTGCGCTCACTCAATCCGTCGCCGTACATGTACTTCTACAACTTCTGCGACTTCCACGTGATCGGCGCTTCGCCGGAAAGTCTCGTAC
>CBJMQH010000360.1:0-5804 GCA_966431825.1 uncultured Trinickia sp. | reverse complement strand
CGAAGCGGCCGCGTCGCCCGGATGTGCGCCGGCGTGCGGCCGATCATCCGCCTCGCCTGGTCGCCGACCGCGTGCACCCGGCCGGTCCGCTCGTCGATCGCGACCACCGACGGCTCGAAAAGGACAATCCCCCGACCACGCCGGAAGACAACCGTGTTCGCGGTCCCGAGATCGACCGCCAACTGACGCTCCCCACCAGCGCGCCGCAACCTCACCGCGGGCGCTCCCGACCACGACCTGCGGCAGGTCCAGCACCGATCGCATGAGCGGGTGGATGCGGGTCGTCAGTCCGCGCTCGAATGACGCGTTGCGTGCCGCCCCGTCCATGGCGAGCAGTGCGGCGATCGCCCCGCGTGGGCGTCTCGCGGCTTTCCGGGCCGGTGTGCGTGCTGGCATCTCTTGCGGCGGGTGCTCGACATACGCATGCATGTCGACCTCGCGCGCCCCCGGCTGCGGTTGCCCGAACGGTTCGGGTGGCACCGGTTGCACGCTTTGGTCCGACTCGGTGCCGGCGGCCGGCTTGTACACGACGATCAGCTCGGGCAGCGCAAACGGGCGCGGCGAGCTCGGCGGCACACTGGACGTCGGGCTCGCCGCTATTGCCGCTGCACGCTCGGACGAACCGCCGAGCTCCATCGACTCCATCGACTCCATCCACTCCATTTCTCGCGTTTTCAACTAAGCCGTGCCTATCGTGTCCAGGTCGCCCGCAAAGCCCGATACGCCGGGCCCGGCGGAAAAATGCGCGACAACCGCGTCTTCCACTTCTTTCAGCAGAGCCAAGCGTTGCGCAACGGTGCCCGGCGCGCCTTCTCGAATCGGATGCACGGCCGGTGCCAAGCGCTCGCCGATGGCCGCATCCAACCGTTGGATGAGTCCCCAAACCGTACAGCGGTACGCCTCATGTGCCCGTGCGCGTTGTGCCTGCCGCTCCGGCCACGGCGATTGCGCCAACGATTCGCTCACGACCCAGTCCAGATCCTGCAGGCTTTCCACCGCGAAATCGCGAAAGGCCTGCATCCGCACCACATCGACGCCGTCCGTACTCACGAAGCGGTGCGCGTCAAGACGCGCGTGTGCAAGGCTCAGCACACCTTCGATGGCCAATACATGCCACGCCACGGGCAGTACCGCGTGGTCGTGCGCCGCCGCCATTTCGGCGGCGGGGTCCAAGCGACGCAAACACGTCAGCACATCAGGCGTCTGCGACACAATGCTTCTGCGAACTTCCGACATGGCTCTGCCCTCCCCAATTCAGGCTCTCAGAGCCGGTGCTGCAACGCAATCGATACGGCCGAGGGCGATATTGCGCCCCCGGGTTCATCTTCGTCGTCCAAACGGTAAGCGGCGAGCATCCGCTGTACTTCGCGTGCGCGGGCAATGACCCCTTCCGCTTGCTCGGTCAGCACCCGAACGGTGGCGCCGGGCAGAACCGTCCAAAGCAGCATCAGGTAGCGGTCGATCACGACGAAGCGCAACGCCTCGCCGTCGAGCCCCCACTGAGCGGCGGTGCTGAGCACCGCAATCCAGGCCGGATGGGTCAGATCGTCGACTTGCGAAATGTTGCAGGCGAGCGCCACGCGGCCATGATTGCCGTGCGCGACGGTGACGGGCAGCACTTCATCCACGACGAGCGAAAGTACGGCGTCCGGCGCGTCGTCGAGCTCGACGCCCAGCACGCGTGCCAGGTCTTCCAAACACGCTCGAGCCGATACGGCGCCGCTCGAGAATTCGTTGATATCGAGATGCATCATCGGTTCGTCCCCAATCGAACGCTTCGGTAGACGGCGGGCGCCGGCGTGCTCGAAGACGCCTTGAGCAGGCCCGCTCGTTTGGCTTCAGGTCAGGCTTGTGCGCATTGCCGGCGCGCCATCGCGCACGCCGGTGCGCATGACGCCGGCAGGATGGGGAATGTCCGTCGCTTGATGGATAACGGCGCGTGCGCGCAGCTCGTCCGCGCGCCCCGGCACGGCGGCCTTCACCGAGAAGGCGCGCGCATGCGGCGTGTCGCGAAAAGAAGCATGCGCCGGTGCCGAGCGCGCAAGAGAAGGAGGCGCCGATTCGCCGATCGGCAGCGCCGGGGGGGCGCGGTGAGAAGCGAGCGCTTGCGCGTTGAGCATGGCGTTATTCCTGTAACGAGTTCGGTATGGCGGTTGTCACTTGTGTGTAACAACTCGGGCCGCCGAGTTCACGAAACAGGAACGAAAACGCGAAAGGCACGAAGGATGTGCACTCCGATACGAGCGAGGAAGGATCGCGGCGAAACGTTCAAGCCGCAGCCGGAAAGCACAGCGGGCGACATCAAAACGATCGATTCATAGAGAACGCGGCATAGCAAGATCCTCCGTCAATGCTGGTATGACTACCTAACTGGAGCACTTCGACCGGGCGAAGGGGGCCTCGCCCGTTTTACGTCCGTGAGTCGTCCTGGCTCGCGAAAAAGTTGCGGCACAACCGCGGCCGTTTTCCTTTCCGCCCTAAAGCGAGCCCTAAGGCTATCACCGCCATTCCCGCAGATCGATGCGAATTCGTCTTGGGTCTTTACGAAGTTCGCATAGCGCTGCGATGGTGTGACTTTCGTTCTATCCGCTCGACAGAACAAGCCGGTGATCGGATGATTTCGGCGTAAGGAAATCCTGGAACGCACGGTCATTTGCCAGAAAAATGCGCGTACGACGATCGCCAAGACCGTTGCGGGCCTTGACGCGCAGGCAAATTGAAAGTATGCGCGCGAGCTGCGCGTCAGCCCGTTTTCGCGCAAAAGATGGATCCCTCGCACTGCTAATTTCGTAAGCGATCGTGCCGTAAACTACGGGAAGTGCCGACGAATGCCAAACGTTTGCCGACACGAGAAAGGTGCCCAAAAAGTTTCCGATGAGCAATAGCCCATGACCCTCGTCCATTCTCTGAGGACCATGCCGATTACGCGCCTCGTGGCGGTCATCGTCGCGACCGTGCTCGTCGTGGCGATGCTTCCGTTCGGCTGGCTCGTTGCGCGCGAATGGTCGGCGAGCAACGGCGCAGGCGTGGCGCTCGACGCCTTCGAGAGCTATCGCGCCACGCTCCTCGTCATGGAAAAGGTTTCGGTGGAACGCGGCCCGACCAATGGGGCGCTGGGCGAGGACCTGCCGATACCGCCCGCGCGCATGACAGCGCTCGTCAATGCGCGCGCCGAAAGCGATCGACGCATTACGCATCTGCTCGCCGTGCTCGATCGCGGCGCGTGTCCCGGCGACTGCGCACGCGAAGCGAGCCGCATTCAGCTGATGCGCGCCGATCTGCAACGTGGCCGCGCCGTCGTCGACGAACTGCTGACGTTGCGGCTTGCCAAACGCTAGCCTGCAGCGATCATGCGGGCGGTCGACGGCATGATCGCCATCATTCCCGAACTCGCACCGCCACTCGACGACATCTCGCTCGCGGTGTTGAGAGGGTCGCCCGAGACGCTGAACTGGGTCGTCACCACGCGCCTGTTGGCCGATTTTCGCGAGTACGCGGGACAGCTCGGCTCGCAGTTTACAGCCGCGCTTGCGGCACGGCGGCCCCTCACCACTGATGAGCTGCTTGCGATCGAGCGTGTACGCGGCCGCGTCGTCGAGCTGCATGCGCTGATCCAGAACCGCTTGACCGGCAACCCGCAGCCCGAGGTCGTCCACGCGGCGCTCGAGCGGATGGAGCGCGAGTATTGCGGCACGGGCATCGGCTACGCGAACCGCGTGCGGGCGCTGTCGATTCGCGGTGCAGCCACCGACATCTCGCCGGCAAAGTTTGCGGCCGAATATGTTCCGCCGATGCGCTCGATCACGGCGCTGCGCGACGTGCTGCTCGATCTTTCGCAGTCCGATCTGCAAGCACGGCGCACGAAGGCCCTGACCCGGCTGCTCGCCACCCTCCTTGCCGCCGTGGCGATCGCCATCGCGCTCGGCACCATCCTCTCGATCGTGAGAAAGCGCGTCGTCGAGCCGTTGCAGCGCGCCGCACAGATGATCGAGGCGATTGCCGGCGGCGATTTGAGCGCCGACGTTCCCGCTACCGCCTATAACGTGGAGGTCGCCAAACTGCTCGACTCCATCGCCATGCTCAACGCGAGCCGCATCGAGAAGATGCGGCTCGAAACGGTGCGGGACCGCCTGCTCATCGAGATGAAGCGCCTGTCCGAGACCGATTCGCTGACAGGTCTGCCGAACCGGCGCTCACTCGAAAAGAAGGCAAAGGTGCAGTGGTGCCTCGCGAACCTCGACGAACCCGACTACGCCGTCATCGCATTCGATCTCGACCACTTCAAGCGGGTCAACGACACGTATGGCCACACGGGCGGCGACAACGCGCTGCGCATGGTCGCGCAGCTGTGCCGCCAGACGTTGCGCGCGACCGATATCGTGGCGCGCGTGGGCGGCGAGGAGTTCGTCGCGCTGATGCGCGTGCGCGGCTACACGCAGGCGGTCGCCGCAGCAGAGCGCATGCGTGCGACGATCGGGGAAGCCACGATCGCGGCTGACGACGGCCGCGCATTCTCGGTCACGGCCAGCTTCGGCATCGCCTGGGCGCGCGGCCCTGGTGCGCCCGACCTGACACGCCTCATGAAACGCGCGGACGAGCAGCTCTATCGTGCGAAAGATGCGGGGCGCAACTGTGTCAGTGTTGAGCAGACCGAACCCGCTTCCCTTTAACGAGCGAACGCCAGACCGAACGCGTGTGCGCGTCGCGCGGCGGCTCGGCAGCGCCTTTTGCAGCGGCCTCGCCGATGCTCTTCGGGCTCGTGAGGCGCAACCAGTATTCGCCGCGCCCGCCACCGAGCGCACGGGATCGAAGCTGCGTCTGAATCGCGAGCGCCGCCTCGGCCGCAGTCGTGAGTTCGAGGCACAGCGCGCCGCCGTCGACCGGCTCTTTTGCATGCTTTTCGAGCGGGCGAGACAACAGGACGTCGTCGGTGACGTCGCCCTCGAATGCAACATAGAGGTCGACGCCATCGTTCGTCGCGCGCGAGCCGATCAGCACTTCTCCTTGCGCGTCCGCCTCGATGCGCAACAGATGATCGACCACGCTCGCGACGATGAGAATGAGGCGATCGACGTCGCACCAGACGTGCTCGTCCGTCACATCGAGCCGCACCGCGTCGACGCGCGTGCCATATCGTGCGCCTGCGATCCAGAGCACTTCGCTCATGGCCGCGCGAAGCGTCACGGCGCCGGATAGCCCGCCGTCCTTGCGGCAAAACACGTCGAGCCGCTGAACCATCGAGCGCAATTCGTCGACGGCTTCGAGCAGGTTCGAGAGCCGCGCGCGCAACGCGGCCTCGTCGCGGCGATCGAATGCCTCGCGCAAGTCGCTCGCCAACGCTTGGGCGTCGGCGAGCGGCCCCTTCAAATCCGCATTGAGCGAAGTCACGAGGCTGCCCACGAGCGCCATCTTTCCGGCGTGGATCAACGCCTCTTGCGTGCGGCGGCGCTGGTGAGCCGCTTCGCGGTCGAGCGCCATCAGTTGCGAACGCGTGGCCGCACCAGCCGTTTGCGTCTCGCGGCGCAACTGCAGAGCGCGCTTGAAAAACTGCAGCGCGTAGTCGGTCGCGTTTTCCTTCGCCGTGATCGCGGCCAGCCGCTCGAACATCTCACGCAGCTCATTCTTCATCTGCAGACGACCTAGCGCATCTTCCGCGCGTTGCCGCCAGCGGCAGGCCTTCGGGACTTTCCTCTGCATCCCGCGCAATTCGGCGAATCGCGCATAGGCAATCGCGACGTAGTTCGGCGAGCCACAGTGGCGCGCGATGCGCCAGAGGAGCATCGTGTAGCAGCCGCCGCGTTCGA
>CBJMQH010000359.1:0-5818 GCA_966431825.1 uncultured Trinickia sp. | reverse complement strand
AGGGCAGCCGCCCGCGGGGGCAGCGTGACCGCCAGCCGTCACAAGCGGCGAGCGCACCCATCGTCTACCGGCTTTGCGGAGCAAGGACTGCTCGCATGGCGGGCGGGAGGGAGTACTCCGCTCTTCCGGAGGAGGAATGTGTCTTTTCGACCCTGAAGAGACCTTCCGGTTTCCCGTTAGGGCGACGTCGCGCGCAACGATTTGGATTGTTCTCTCTTGAAAGCGTCTTCGGAGGCCGAAAATAAAGTTTTCACCGAATTGGCCGAAAACCGATTAAATGCCATTCCTCGACGATGTTGAGCAAAGCGTATCGGAAGTACGCACGTCGTCATGAACATGACTGCCCCCCCAATCCACAATATGATTTCAACGCACGCCTTCCACCGCCGCTGGCGCATCGCTGTGTTTCCTGTATCGATGATCATTGTCGGCTTATCCGGGAACGCGGCTGCGATGAACTGGGCGCCGATGCCGGCAGATGCCACCCTCACGTACCTGCCCGAGTCAGCCATTCGTATCGGTGACGACGTCTACTTCGCATCGCAAGGTCCGGTTTTTCGCATGGAGCGCGATGGTACGGCAGTCCGTGACGATACGATACAAGCAACGTCGCTCGAGGAAATCGATTGCGCTGCACAGCGCGAACGAACGTTGCTGACAGATACCTATCAAAGCGGCAGATTTCTTCGGCTATTCGAGGACGCGTCCAGATCCTACAAACGAGCGGTCTTTAAGTCTCCTCCTGACCTTGCGAGTCTGAAGGCCGTATGCGCGTTGCCGCTGCATCGGGAGCGTCTCGTCAACGTCGGCAGGGGAGAGGGAGATACGCTGTTTCAGATCGATACGCGCAGCGTGCGCGATTCCGGAAAACTGAGAATGGTTTGGGCGCGCATCGACTATCCGAAATTCACACTCAAACCGCCCTATGGTGCACCGTACGATTCAATTCGCGAACTGATCGCCCTCGACTGTGCAGCTGGGAGTGCGCAAGTGCCAATTCGCTACTACTTTTCACCCGAGGGCGATATTACTGACGCGACGAAATTGCTCGATGCGCCTCCGCCCGTCTCATCGATTAAATCCGATCCGCTGATTGCACAAGCCGCGCATGCAGTTTGCGGCGCACCAATCGATCCTGAGCACTTCGCCGGTCCGATTGGTGGCGACGTTGTCCGTAAAAAATCTGAAACCCCTGAGATGCCGGCCATCGAAGTCGGCCCGATAGCTGGCGACGTACGGGCCGCAGCGGACGCATTCGGTCAGGCATTGCCCGGTATCGCACGATTTTCAAAAGCTACCGTTGTAGAGACGATGTCGAGTTCTTCACCCCAGCTTCCTCCATCCAAAGTGGTGATCGAATTGCAACCGCAGTCGGACGGCACAACGTTGGTGCGAGAGTCCTACTCAACCTTGTACGTCGATAGGGCTTCCGTCGGCGGGTTTGCGCAACTCGGATCAAGGATGGTCACCAACACACCTGAAGGCGGCGGGAGCATTACCGAGCAACTCAGCGCGGCGATATCGACGTTCGCGGACGGGGCGACATTCGACTATCGGAGCAGCGTGAGAAATTCCCGGTCGGGCCGATTGGTCGAAGGCGACGAGACCTGTCGAGTCGGAAAACCCATGGACGCAGCAATATTGAATGCAACGCTTGCGGGCCGTGCGTGGCCGGTCGATTGTATGGCCGACGGTCGACCACGGCGGTCGGGCTACTACGTGGAAGCGCTTCGTTTCTTCCTCGTCACGGAAAGCGAATCGAATAACTCCGGCAGATCAACTGCCCGTATCGACTCGGTAAACATTGAGCAATGAGGTGCTCTTTGGGCGATTCCGCGAATGGCGTGTTTCCGCCTAACGGGCGCGATCGCCTTAACCATGCCACTCATGCAAGAGGTCTAAAACGCGTCAGAATGAACCGACGAAAACTCGCCGCGTAGCGCCCTACACACTCTATGTCGCCATGAAAAAAACGGTTTGGTTTCTTCTCGTGCTCGCTGCAATCTCATGGGGCATCTGCCTTGCATACGTATCCAGCCCCATTCACTTCGGCTGGCTTGGAACCTTGCTCACGTCAGCCGCAGGGATACTCGCGACAATATCTGCTTACCAGACAGAAGAGAACGCACATACTCGCGGCGGCGTCGTATCCAAGTCCAAATCACCCATCCAGTTTCTCCTCGCGCACCTCTTCGTTGGATCGTTACTGACGGCAATTGCGCTCTGTAGCGTAATAGGTTGTCTTGGATACGCGAGTGGCTTGTAGGAATTTACAGAACGAAATTGTTGACGATCGGTGGGCTGTGCCGACCGGCCGTTCCTGGCCGGTTTCGGTCCTATGCCCAAAGAGGTCGAACACAAGGCGTTGCACCGGACGATCGCCTGAGAAAGTCCTACCAAAGCAATTCGGACTCGCCGGCTGGAATCCTGACCGGGCCGACGCGATGTTGCGTTTGGTCTCCGGCGGTCGCCCGTAATGCCTCGGGCGTCTATGACTATCACAGGGCCTGCGAATGCCGTCAGGTATACCGTCAACATCCCTGACGGTATTAAGCAAGCGTAGGCGCGCACTACCCGCGTATACCTTCAAATCGCAGTTGCCAGGGCTTTCCGCAGGTGTGACCGCACACTGCGAAAGCCCTTATTTTTCAATAACCTACTCGCCTGCGGCGACAAATCTAGACTCGGGTGCGCGTAATTTAACGGCCATCGCAAATCTTCGATTTAAAAGGGAATGCGAGAGATCCCTTACTCCCACTCAATCGTCGCCGGCGGCTTCCCGGAGATGTCATAAACAACCCGATTAATCCCGCGCACTTCATTGATGATCCGGTTGGAGACATTCCCAAGCAGCTCATGCGGCAGATGCGCCCAGTGCGCGGTCATGAAATCGAGTGTCTGCACAGCGCGCAGCGCGACGACATACTCATACGTGCGCCCATCGCCCATCACGCCCACGCTCTTCACCGGCAGAAACACCGCGAACGCCTGACTCGTCAGGTCGTACCACGACTTGCCGGTTTCCTTGTCGATCGTATTGCGCAGCGTTTCGATAAAGATCGCATCGGCACGACGCAGCAGATCGGCGAATTCCCGACGAACCTCGCCCAAAATGCGCACGCCAAGACCCGGCCCCGGGAACGGATGACGGTACACCATCTCGTGCGGCAACCCCAGCTTCACACCGAGCTCGCGCACTTCATCCTTGAACAGCTCCCGCAGCGGTTCGAGCAGCTTCAGATTCAGCGTCTCGGGCAACCCGCCCACGTTGTGGTGGCTCTTGATCGTATGCGCCGTCTTCTTGCCCTTGCCAGCCGATTCGATCACGTCCGGATAGATCGTGCCCTGCGCCAGCCACTTCGCGTCCTTCAACTTGCCAGCTTCGTCCTGGAACACTTCGACGAACTCAGCCCCGATGATCTTGCGCTTCTGCTCAGGATCCGTGACACCGGCCAGCTTCGACAGGAACGCCCCGCTCGCGTCCACGTGAATCACCTTCACACCGAGGTGATCGGCAAACGTCGACATCACCTGCTCGGCCTCGTTCAACCGCAGCAGGCCATGATCGACGAACACGCACGTGAGCTGATCGCCGATCGCACGATGCAACAGCGCCGCCGCCACCGACGAGTCCACCCCGCCCGACAGCCCCAGGATGACCTGCTCGCTGCCCACCTGCTCGCGGATCTTCTCGACAGCCTCGTCGATGTAATGCCCCATCTCCCAATCGGCCCGCGCACCGCAAATTTGCAGTACGAAGCGCTCGAGCATCGCCCGACCCTTCACCGTGTGCGTCACCTCCGGGTGCCACTGCATGCCGTAGAAGTGGCGCGACTCGTCCGCCATTGCCGCAATCGGGCATGCCTCGGTCGACGCCATCAGCGCGAACCCGTCCGGCATCTGAGTCACCTTGTCGCCGTGGCTCATCCAGACCTTCAGCATGCCGTGCCCTTCCGCCGTGCGGAAATCTTCGATGCCTTCGAGCAAGCTCGTATGGTTGCGCGCCCGCACCTCGGCATAACCGAACTCGCGCACATGACCCAGCTCGACCTTGCCGCCCAGCTGCTCGGCCATCGTCTGCATGCCATAGCAAATGCCCAGCACTGGCACGCCCAGCTCGAATACGGCCTGCGGCGCACGCGGCGTATCGGAATCGGTGACCGAGTTCGGGCCACCCGAAAGAATCACACCCTTCGGCGCAAACGCGCGAATGAACGCATCGTCCACATCGTACGGGTGAACTTCCGAATAAACGTGCGCTTCGCGGACTCGGCGCGCGATCAGTTGAGTGACTTGCGAACCGAAGTCGAGAATCAGGATCTTGTCATGCATGGCAGGCACGGATCTTTAATGGACGTATACAAAAAAGCAGCGACAAAGCGCTGCGTGAAATCGATGAGCGAATCGCGTGCAAGGCGCGCGGAACAATCAAACCGGCTCGAACGATAAAACCAACGCGGACGGCGAAATCGCACAAATCAGCCGACGAGCATGCAAGGCGCCGAATACACGACGCCTCAACCAGGAAACGGCGGCCGAGCCACACCCGCCGCATCGTCAGGCCCCGCCGGGCGCCCAAGCGGGGCGTCAGCCGGGCGCGCCATCGTGCCGGGCGCCGCATCGGCAGGCTCAACGGGCCGCAGCACAGGCTCGACCGGCGCCGGCATCGCGCCGACCGGCCCACCGCGCTTAGCCTGAGCCCGCTCCACCTCGAGCGCGCGCTCCCGCCGCCGCGTAGCCGCCGCGAGCCGCGCACCTGCGAGCCCCACGATGACAAGCCCGATCGCCGCGATCACATTGATCACGACACCGAACGCCGGCATCCACAGCGAATGAAACGCGAGTGCCCAGATGAGCACGAACACGCCCGCGACCCACGTCAAATGCCCGATCGCCCGCGCAACGCCGATCGTCGAGGCCCCGTCAGCCGCGCCGCGCAGCGCAAACCACGCAAGCGCGACGAGCGCGAGTCCGAACAGCTGACCAGCCATCGCCGGCTCGATCGCCACCAACGGCAACATGCCGTAGATGGCGCGCAGCGGCGTCAGCAACAACACGATGCCGGCGCCGAGATAAAGCACGGCATCGGCGATGAGCACGGCACGCAGCAGCGGTTTCATCGCGTGCAGTCCGCGTCAGTCGACGTGGTAGTTCGGCGCTTCCTTCGTGATCTGCACGTCGTGAACGTGCGACTCGCGCATACCGGCCGCGGTGATCTCGACGAATTGCGCCTTCTCGTGCAGCTCGGCAATCGTGCGGCAACCGCAGTACCCCATGCTCGCGCGCACACCACCGATCAGCTGGAAGATGATCGCGTTGACCGAACCCTTGTACGCGACCCGGCCCTCGATACCTTCAGGCACGAGCTTGTCGATATTCGCCGAGTTGTCCTGGAAGTAGCGATCGGCCGCACCGTCCTTCATCGCACCCACGGAACCCATGCCGCGATACGACTTGTACTGACGCCCCTGATACAGGAACACGTCGCCCGGCGCCTCTTCGGTACCCGCGAACATGCTGCCCATCATCACCGCATTCGCACCGGCCGCCAGCGCCTTGCTGACGTCGCCCGAGAAGCGCACGCCGCCGTCGGCGACCACCGGTACGCCGGTGCCCTTCAGCGCCTGCGCCACATTGGCGATCGCCGTGATCTGCGGCACGCCGACACCGGCCACGATACGCGTCGTGCAGATCGAACCGGGGCCGATACCCACCTTCACGCCGTCCGCACCGTACTCGACGAGCGCACGCGCCGCATCGGCCGTGGCAATGTTGCCGCCGATCACTTCGACGTGCGGATAATTCTTCTTGACCCAGC
>CBJMQH010000358.1:0-5833 GCA_966431825.1 uncultured Trinickia sp. | reverse complement strand
GCTTGCCCGGCACCTCGGTCACGTCAACGCGCGCTTCGCCGAGCGGATAGCGGGCCTTTTGCGCCTGCGATGCCGAAGGGTTGATCAGCACGTAATCGGCGATCCAGTTATTCAGGTAGTCCTCGATATCGGTGCGGGTCTGAAAACTCCCGACCTTGTCGCGCATGATCACCTTGATGTAATGCGCGAAGCGCGATGCCGCGAGCACGAACGGCAGGCGTGCCGACAGCTGTGCATTCGCGTTGGCAGCATCCTTGTTGTAGAGCGTCGGCTTGTTCACGGTCTGGCCGCCGAAGAACGCGGCATAGTTCGACCCTTTCGAATTCACGAGCGAGATGAAGCCCAGATCGCTGAGCTCCTTTTCGCGGCGATCGGTGATCGTGACTTCGGTCGGGCACTTGAGCGCAACGTCGCCCTCGCTCGTCTTGTAGGCATGTGCGGCGATGCCGTCCACCTTGCCGCCGCCTTCCACACCGCGGATCGCGGTTGCCCAGCTGTACTTCGCGAATGCATCGGTGATGCGCAAGCCGAGCTGATAGGCAGAGTTCGCCCACAAATACTTGCTGTGATCGGTGCCGTCGACATCTTCCTCGAAGTTGAACGACTCGATCGGCTTCGTCTTTGCGCCGTACGGAAGACGCGCGGCATAGCTCGGCAACACGAGGGAGACATAGCGGGAATCTTCGGACTCCCGAAAGCTGCGCCAGGTAGCCAGCTCGGCACTTTCAAAGACTTTCGACAGATCGCGCGTGACGCCCAGATCGGTATACGACTTGATATCGAACAAGCTCGGCGCCGCCGCTGCAATGAACGGCGCATGCGCCGCCGCGGCCACGCGCGAAACGCGCTCCAGCAATGCGATGTCTTGGGGATGGCGACCGAAGGAATAATCGCCGATCAGCACGGAATAGGGATGCCCGCCGAACGTGCCGTATTCATCTTCGTAGACCTTCTTGAACAAGACGCTCATGTCGTGGTCGACGGCCGACTCGAGATCCTTGAGCAGGTCTTTCTTCGAGACGTTGAGCAGGCGCAGCTTCAGATGCGTGCCCGTCTCGGTGCCGTACACCATGTCGTGCAGACCGCTCCACGATGCTTCGAGCGCCTGGAACGCCGGGTCGTGCATGATCGCGTTCATTTGGTCGGTCAACAGGCGGTCGATCTCGGCAACGCGCTCGTTGATCATGTCGACGACGCTCTTGTCCGGGCTCGTGCGCATGCCTTCGTCGAGGATTTGCGACGCGAGCTGGCCGATCAGCTTCTTGGCGTAGACGCCTTGCGAAGGCTCGACGGCCATGTTGCCTTCCTGGACGATGCGGTCGAGCAGACTCATCTCGGCCGCGTGCGTGGTCGTTCCGGCTGCTGCGCCTTCAAGGGCGGTATTCGTTTCCATCTGGATCACCCGTGGGAGTTCTTTGCGTCAGCGACGCGAAAAGTTCGGTTGCGTCAGGCCGACGGCGTGTCTGCGCCCGATTGCTGAGCCGGTGCGGCGTCAGCATTGGCCTGGGTATGGACCTTCTTCAGCTCTTCCGCGTCGAGGACGATCCGCTCGAGGAGCGAGTCGAGTTCGTCGTTGCCGTCGAGCTTCGCGAGCAGGTCGCGCAACTGCTCACGCGCCTCCACGAGCTTTGCGAGCCGCGGCACCTGGAGCACGAGGTTGTCCGGATGGAAATCCGAGAACTTGCTGAAATTGAGTTCGACCTTCAGATTGCCTTCGCCCTTCATCGTGTCGGGCACGGAGAGGTCGACGCGGGGCGCGATCTTGCCCATGATTTCGTCGAAGTTGTCACGGTCGATCTCGACGAAGCGGCGCTCCTTGAGCTTGGGCAGCGGCGTAGCCGGCTGGCCCGACAGATCCGCCATCAGGCCCACGACCATCGGCAGTTCGCGCTTTTCGATCGCATCCCCGAGCTCGACGTCATAGGTGATCTGAACGCGCGGCGGCCGATTGCGCCCGACCCAATTCTGCAAGCTGTCTGACATGTTTCCTCCGAGAAACACTTGTACGTGTGGATAATCCGTCGCTCGCGGCAAGCGGCCGCTAGCACCAGAAATGAGAGTTGGATTTGGGGCGGGACGCTGAGGGGGGCGTGAGCAAAGTGTCCGGCCGTCTCCGCGATCGCGCTTGTGGCGTGTGAAGACGCGAGCGCGCGCCGGGCGTGTCGCCCGTGCGAATGGACAGCTGATTCCCCGTGAAACGCGTGTGGTGCATGTTCGCCGTATACCGTTCTTATCGGATTTCGGCGGAGTATATCGACGGGGTTTTATTTGATCTGTAGCACGAAAGGAGTACAACGGCCGTCTTGCGGTCACTCCTATAATCGTCGGCTTTCGGCGGCGGATGGGCCGTGAGAGAAGTGCGCGCATGCTGCGCGCACGCCTGTTGCGCTAAAGGCTCGTGGGTGCTGGTTCGATACTCACGCTAGCCCGGATCGGCCGACACGGCCGATCATCAAGCGATCGAGCAGCCAAACTGCGAGCATCGTCGCCCCCATCAACGGAAACACGATCCCCAGCACGAGCAGCCCTGCGATCCATCCGCGCATCGGGACCGCAGCGCGCTCTCGCCCAGGTGCGCCAAGGCTGCCCGCGGGCCGACGCTTCCACCACATCACGGCGCCGGTAACCGCCATCGCGGCCAGTCCGAGCGAAATAGCGGTGCAAGCAATCTGATTCGGGAGTCCGAAGTACCGCCCCATATGCAGCGACGTGCCGTACGACACGGCCTTGGCGAGCGCCCCGTAGTCGCGATAGCGAATGTCCCGCAACACGGCGCCGCTGTATTGGTCGAGATAGACCGTGCGCTCCTCGTTCGGGTCGTCAGGGAAGTACGACACCGTGAAGACGCCGTCCGGCGTAGCCGGCAGCGCGACGTCATAGCCGTCGGAGAGTCCGCCCGCCCGCATCCGTTCGACCACCTGACCCAACGATAGGGGTCGCGCCGATTGGGCGGCGCCCGCTTTCGACGACGGCACGCGCACCGCACCGACGGCCCACGGCACTTGCGGCAACGGCATGTCGTCCATCGTCATGCCCGGCATCGAGTCCATGCCTGGCGGTGCGGCGTGCCGTACCGCCGCGGGCTGACCGGGAACCGTCGAGCGCAGCGCCAGGCCGCCCCACGCGCCGGGCGGTTCGCCGAGATTGACGCTTGTCGCGAGCGCCTTGAAGCCTTTTCCCCACGAGCCCGTCCACGGCAGGCCCGTCATCACGAAGGCCAGCGCGCCAACCGCCAGCCAGATTCCCAGTGCCGCGTGAACGCTCTTCCACAACGGCCTGCCGCGCAGCGACAGGTCGGGCCGCAAGGCTCGCCCGATACGCGCCGTGCCGCCCGGCCACCAAAGCGCAACGCCGGTACCGATCATCACGAGCGTCCAGCATCCGACGAGTTCCATCAGCAACTCGCCCGGTTTCCCTAGCAGGAGCTTGCGGTGAATCATCCGGTCGATCTGCATGAAGCGGCGATCGACGTCGAGCGTGCCCAGCAGCGCACCGTTGTAAGGGTTCACGTAGACACTCTCTCGACGCCCGTCTCCTAAGTGGAATATGAATTCCGTGCTGCGGTCGGTGCGTGACGAGATGCGCGCGGTCGTCGCCACCGCCCCCGGCGGCATGGCTGCGCGGGCACGGGCCAGCAACGCGTCCTCGCCAAGCCGCGGCAACGTTTGAGGCGCGACGACGAGCAGACGCCGGTACAGCAGCGGCTCGATCTGCGGCTGAAAACAGTAGAGCGTGCCGGTGATCGCGAGAACGACAAGGAACGGCATGACGAACAGGCCGGCATAGAAGTGCCAACGCCAAAGCGTGCGATAACTGCGCCCCGGGCTCGAAGCCGATGACATGGGGCGTTCGCGTGAATTGCCCACACACTTATCCACAGGTTGCCGTACGTCTGTCACATTGGAGGCAGTGGTAGAAGCGCGCGAAACCAGCGCGTGTGCGCGAGCGCCGGCGCTCCGCGAAGCGAAGAAAGGCATGGGAAGTTCCTGAAATCGTTGAGAAAACGACCGCGCGCGCCGACGGGGGCGCGGGCACGGCCGGATGTGACGAAGATCAGGACAAGGCGGGCGGAGCGCGAGGTCTGCCGGACGGGAACGCGCCGAGCGGGGTAAAACGGACCGAAAGCGTCGGGACGGCAGCCGCAGCGACGAGCACGACCAATACAAAGAGAGCCGGCGGCAGCGCCGGCAGTGCGACGTGATCGGCAAGCAGATCGCAGTAGCCGCAGGCGGCCAACGGATCACCGAGCGAGACGCGACGCGAATCGGTCGCCGGCGCCTGCACCGAGCAAAGCGCGACGTCCGTCGGATCGTCCCGATGAAGCGCGGCGAGGCATTGGCTCACGAGCGGCGCAAGCACGATGAGCCACATGGCGACGAGGCCAAGCCATGCGGTCAGGTGTTTGCGGGTTCGGAGTGCCATACGCTCAGCGCCAAAATTGCGTCCGCACGGAGTCTATCATTCGAGCCGGCCGCACTTGCCCGCTTCGACACATCGCTCAGGCAGTAGCTTGTAGTATGCGAAGCAGTTGCCCTGTCGCCAACGGAGCCCATGCATGCGCGTTTTGCTCGGTCAGCTCTTCTCCGCCGCATTTCTCCTCGGCACCGCCGCCTTCGGGCTCGCCCATCCGGCCAGCGCCTGCGAGCTGCCGCCCCCCGTCAGCACAATCGATCCGCCAGGCTTTTACGACGACGCGGCGGCTTATGCACAAGCCGTCAAACCGATGCGTGACTTCGTCTCGCGGCTGAACAAGTCGGCAGACCAAAACGATTGGTCATGTGCTCTCGCATTGCTCGAAAGCTGGGCGAAAGCCGATGCCCTCATGGGCCACATTTCCGGTTATCAGGGCTACTACGAACGATCGTGGGCCGGGACCGACTTCGCCATGGTGATTCTGCGCATGCCGCCGGACTTCGCGGCGCGCAACGCAACCGCATTCGACGCAATCGATCCGTGGCTCGAACGCTTGGCTGTTGCCACACGCAATGCAGAAGCCATCAACCATCTGCATAACAATCTGGTTTACTGGGCCGGCCTCGACTTGATCGCCATCGGTACGGTCACGCGTAATGAAAGCTTGATCGACTCAGGATTGCTGCGCGTTCGCCAAGGCATTCACGATATCGGCCCCGACGGCGCGCTCGAACGTGAGGTCAAGCGCGGCGAGCGCGCCCTGCACTATCACACGTTCGCCCTCATTCCCCTCGTCTTTGCGGCAGAACTGGTCCAGCAGCGCAACATCGATCTCTATCGCGAGAACAATGGGGCGATCGGTCGCCTGGCCAACCTGGTGATCGGCGCCGTAGAGGACCCGAGCACGTTTACCAAGATCACGCCGATCAAACAGGTGTTGTTCCCGTGGACGTTCCAGGACGAACTCTGCTGGATGGAGCCGTACTTCCGCCGGTTTCATGACCTGCGGCTACCTGCTTTGATCGCCCCGCGCCGTCCGCTCAGCGAATGGCGACTTGGGGGTAACGTCACAGCGGCCTGGGGCGTACCGCTTTTGCCTGTGCTGCCGCGCTCCCCGGCGTAAACCGAGTGCCTGCCGAACATGCAGCTGCACCACGCACCTCGCCCTCCATCCACATGCGTCGGCCGTTGGTTAACGTTTTGTTTGTTTATGTATACATGTAGTAGCAGTTAACAAGACGGGCCTTTCCCTGTGGATAACTCGGAATTTCGCTTTGTAAGCAAGCGCTTGCCGTCCGCACAACCCATTGCGCTGTATGTGTAAGGCGCGCGGGCAGTTTGTGCAGCAAATTGCCGGTTTTCGCAGGTCGAGGGGTTATGCAGTTTACGTCCACAAGCAGTCCACAGGATCGCGGCGCCC
>CBJMQH010000357.1:0-5837 GCA_966431825.1 uncultured Trinickia sp. | reverse complement strand
ATCGAGAACTCGCTGAAGACGCTCGAGTACGAACACTTCATCATTTTCGCCGGCACCTACCACAACGATCCCGAGACCACGGCCGAGGTCGAGCGTATGGTTCGCCGCTATCCCGGCCGCGTGACTCGGGCCACTGTGCTCAACGATGGTCCCACCTGCAAGGCCGACTGCCTGAACTGGATCATCGGTGCGATTCTGCGCTACGAGACCACGCACCACGTGGAGTTCGCGGGCGTGATCATGCACGACTGCGAAGATGTGATTCACCCGCTCGAGCTCAAGTACTTCAACTACGCGATCGCCGATGCCGATCTCGTGCAACTGCCCGTGCTCTCGCTGCCGCGCAAGTGGAACGAGTTCGTCGCGGGCACTTACATGGACGACTTCAGCGAGACACATCAGAAAGACATGCCCACGCGGCAGCGTCTTACGGGCATCGTGCCGGGGGCGGGGGTTGCATCCTGCTATAGCCGGCGTGCGATCGAAGCGGCGATGGCCGACCGCGAAGGGCGGCCTTTCAACACGGACACGCTGACCGAGGACTACGACTTCAGCTTCCGGCTGCGCGCGCTCGGGATGAAGGAGATGTTCGCGCGCTTTCCGATCGCAGCCGCGCTGCGTGAAGGCGTTGCCGGCTCGCGCGAAAAGATCGGGAAAATGCGCGAACTGCTTGCGACCCGTGAATACTTTCCGAGCACGCTGCGTACGGCCTATCGGCAACGGACGCGCTGGATCCTAGGCATCGCGTTTCAGGGCTGGCAGCAGCTCGGCTGGCGCGGCAACCTGCGCGACCGCTATATGTTCTTCCGCGATCGCAAGGGGATGGTGACGTCCATCGTCTCGGTGATTGCCTACGTGGTACTCGCCAACTATCTTCTGATCGCTGCCTTGCGAGCGGGGGGCATGGCGCCTGCGATGTCGACGCCCGGCGCCGTCGCCGACAGCTGGCTCATGCCGCTTCTGATGGTCAACAGCGCGCTGCTGTTTATCCGGCTCAGCGAGCGCGTCTATTTCGTCGCGAGACTCAACGGGCTGTTGCAAGGGATGCTTTCGTTGCCGCGTCTGTTCGTCAACAACCTCATCAATTTCATGGCTGTGTGCCGCGCGTGGCGCATCTTTGCGCGGCATCTGATCACGGGCAAGCCGATTGCCTGGGACAAGACGAGCCACACCTACCTGTCGAACGAACAACTGGGCAAGACCCGACGCAAGCTCGGCGAGATTCTGATCGGGTGGGGCGTGGTGACAGAGCAGCAGATCGACGAATGTCTTGCGCGGCAGGCTGCCTGTGGTAAGCGGCTCGGCGAGCTGCTGGTCGAGGCGGAGGCGCTGAGTGCCGAGTCGCTGGCCGACGCATTGGCGGAGCAGGCGGAACTGCCGCGCGTGAGTCTCGCCAACATCGCGGCCGGACACTTTGCCCAGGCCATCTCGTTCGAGCTGCAGCAGGCCTATCGGGCCGTGCCTTTCTCGACAGGCGACGACGGAACGTTGAACGTGGCTGTCGGCTCGCCGCTTTCGGAGGATGAGCAGGAAATCGTGAAGCGCGGCGCGCGGACCCATGTCGCCTACTTCATTGCGAGCGATGCCGACATTGCAGCGCAGCTCAGTCGCCACGCACGGCTTGTGGAAGCGGGCAGCCACTCGGCGGCGGGTGCAGTCCTGCGCCACGCGATGCCCTCCGGGCAGACGGGAGACGTTTGATGAAACGCGAATCGATTTCCCGTTCGACACGCAGGTCTGCCGTGCACCGTCTATCTGTGCTCGCCGCTGCCGCCCTGCTTGCACTGCAAGTGCCCGCGGAGGGTGCCGAAACACTGAAGCCCAAGGCTTATCGATTGGCCGATTTGGCTTACAAGGCCATTGCCGCGGGCGATTTGCCGCGCGCGGAAACCGATGCGACCAAGGCCTTGAACGTACAGCCCGGCAACCGTCAACTGAACCTGCTGCTGCTCGACATCTACGTGCGCGAAGGCAAGGTTGCCGAGGCCGACACGCGCGCCGATGCATTGCTTGCCCGCTTTCCCGACGATGGCCTTGTCTTGGCGCAGCATGGTTATCTGCAGCAGCGTCAGCAGCGCTACCCGATCGCGGCGCGGGACTTCTCGATGGCGCTGGCGCACGGAAAGTGGACGGGCGAGCAGGCGCGCAACCTTCGGCTGGCATGGGCCGACAGCGCGCTTGCGGCGCACGCGCCCGATCAGGCCGAAGCGGCCTTGGCGCCGCTCGCCGATATCGACGACGCGCCGGTGCAGTTACGCATCGCACAACTGAAACTGCGTAATGGCGACCGTGCCGGCGCACTGGCCGCGGCCGAGCGTGCGCAGACGGCGGCGCAAACGGAAGAAGACCGAAAGAGCGCTGCGGCGTTGGTCGAGTATGCGCAAGCGCCCCAGCCGACGGACGATGGTTCGTGGAAAATCTTGCAGCGCGCGTACGACTTGTTGCGCGAGAACAAGGACGGCGAAGCGCTTGCTGCATTCGACGAGGGCTTCGCGGCAGGTGCCGGGCACGCGAGCAACTACGCCGATGCCGGTTATGCGGCCAAGCGTGTCGGCGATAACACGCAAGCCGTCGAGCTCTTCAAGGCGAGCCTCGATGCCGACGAAAAAGAGCATGCGTTCGACGAGCAGCGCCGGTTCGGCTATCGGCGCGAGGTCCAGCAACTCGAGCGCACCTGGGGGTTCGTGGTCAGCCTGCCTTACCAGGTGTCGGCATTCGCACCGCAAGGCACCGTCAACGTGCTCCAGCCTGGTATCGAAGCGTACTGGCAGCCGCCCGGCATCGGCTATCGCAACGGCCGCATCCTGCAATTTTTCGTGCGCGGCTATGGGACGGCCTACGACGGATCGGGCAACGCGACAGGCATGCCCACGGTTCAGGGTTCGGTGGGTGCAAGGTACAAGCCGTTGCCGGATCAGAATCTCGTCATCTCGGCGGAAAAGCTCGTGCGCATCGGCCGGTTCGCCCAGAACGACTGGCTCGCCCGTCTCGGTTACTCGTCGGAGGCAGGCAGCGATCTGCGGGTCACGCAGCCGAGTTGGCGCAGCTGGCAGGTCTATGCCGAAGCGGACTATTTCCTGAAGCAGGGCCGCTATGTGTTCTACTCGGAGTTGCGCTATGGCCACACATGGGCCATCAATGCGATCAGCGATCACCTGACCGTCTACCCGCACGTGGCGCTCGTGTTCGACCACGACAGCCGCGAGACGAACAAGACTGCGATCGGCATCGGCCCCGGCGTGCAGTTTCGGTTCTGGTTTCGCGAGAACCGCTATAGTGCCCCTGCGAGTTGGGCGGACGTGACGGTCCAATACCGCTTCCCGTTGACTTCGGCGGCGCGGGCTCGCGGCGTCGTCGTACAGGCGACGCTATGGTACTGACGTGGCGTGCGGCTCGGGTGCCTCGCGCGGACCGCGTCGCCTGACGGCGGGAGGCCGACATGGAGCGTTGCCGTTCGCGCGTGCAACTTTCACCGCGCCTGTTGCGCGCCGCAGCGGCGCTTTGCACGCTCGCCGTGTTTTCGGGGTGCAGCGACATGCCGCGTGATGCGCGCGCAGACGGCATCGTCTGGCAGACCGAAACCGGTGCGGCGAACCCTGTCGGCAACTGGCAATTGCTTGGCGTGCACGATCTGTTGATCCAATGGACCGTTGTCGACGACACGGCGTTCGTTGCGAACGCGGGCGTGCCGATGGCTTCGCGGCTGCCTGATTTCGAGCGGATCAGCCGCGAGCCGTGGGCGCGCAACGTCGTTTTGGGGCTCGCGGGTTATGCCGATGAGCGGCGTGCACGCGCAAACGTTGCAAAACTCGCCAGCCAGTCGGCCGTGATTGCCAGGCTGCCGACACCGTTGCACGTCACGGGCTACTACTTTCCGGTTGAAATCGACCCGACCTGGACCGATGCGCCGAAGCTCGGCGCGGCGCTCGCTAACTTGCCGCGCCCGCTTTGGGTGACGGTCTACGACCGCTCGAACATCGGTGGCGCCGCGCTCGCGCAGTGGCTCGACGGCTGGCTGCCGCCCGATGTGGGCGTGTTCTTTCAGGACGGATGCGGGGTGTATGCGCGGGTGCCTTCGATCGCGAAGGACTATCTCGACGCATTATCGGCGCGGCTGGGGAAGAACCGCGTGAGGGTGATTGCCGAGGCGTTCAGGCCCAGCGAAAAAGGCGGTTTTCGGTCTGCGACCGCCGACGAGCTGCGCGGGCAACTCGCGGCGTATCGCGGGTATCGCATCTACCTGTTCGACGGTCCGCATTACGTCCCGTCGGCACTCGTCAAGGCGCTGGCGCCCGACGCCGCAGCGCGGCAGGACGCCAGCCGTTGATGGGCGCGGCTTACGACGGTGCCTTCAGGTTGATGATGGTCTGCTTGAGCAGCTTGAAGTACGAGCTCGTCGAGTAGGGGACCATCTGCTCGGCGTAGTTCCACCAGAAGAAGCCGCCGATGAACTTCGGATCGGCGAACGTGTTGACCATCGGGTAGTACGTCGTGATCAGGTTGTTCTGCACCGTGGTCGGAGCGGCGGTGTCAGACGTGCCGATTTCGCCGAAGCCGACCTTCGCGTTCGGGAAGATCGATTCGAGCGCGGTGAAGTCGTTCTTCCACGACGGGTACAGGCCCGGGCAGTCCTGGTACGGGTAGTAGCTGAAGAGCGCGTAGTCGGCGTGCTGGCGAACCGTCGACGACAGGAACGTAGTCGGCCAGGTCTTCCAGTAGTCTTGCGGTTTCTCCCAGCAGTTGTTGCCCTTGCTGTCGTCGTTGTAGTAGAGCGTGATCGCCGTCTTGCCGCCGGCGTTCTTCACGATCGTGTCGGCGGCGGCAACCATCTGACCGATCTGCGTTTCTTCCGAGTTGACCACTGAGTTCGTGCCGCTCGGGTTCTGGCGCAGCCATTCCCCGTTGATCTCGTTGGCGATTTCCCACACGTCGACGGTGTTCTTCAGCGTCGAAACGAGTTCCTGCGTGCGAGCCTGGTAAGCGGAGAGGGTGGTGGGGAAGTAGTACGAATCCATCACTTCGCCCATCACGTATGCAACTTGGTGCAGGCGAAGCAGCGGGGCGTAGTAGTCGGCTGCCGACGTACCCGGATCGAACACGACACGAACGGTCGGACGATAGGGCAGATTCGTCAGAGAAGTGACGATCGCGTCGATATTGCTCAGATCATCGAGCGTCACGCCATACACGGGGTTTTTGAGCGGCTCGACCTGAGCCTGGGCGGTCTGTGAAAAAGGGACCGAAAAGGCGCACGTTGCAAGAACTGCTACACCGGCGCGAGAGAAGAAATTCGTCAGCTTAAACGTCACGTCTCTTCCTGAGGTTTGGTGGAGGAAGCGCGATGTTAAATGAAAATAAATAGGAATTATCTGACGATAGGCGAAGTAGATTTTTCATGGTCTGCCTGAAGCGAAGCAAAAACTTCGTTTCAGGCAAACGTTTGTTTTGTAGGAATCCTAAGTGTTATGCGATCTTCGGCAACGCCGGACGCGTCTCGATCGAGTGGCGGATCAGCGCTTCGACAGCGGTTCGCTCGGCCCCTGTCAGCGGTAGTCGGGGCGGACGCACCGGCTCGGTGCCAAGCCCCACGATGGCTTCGGCAAGCTTGATGTTTTGCACGAGCTTTGCAGACACATCGAGCGCGAGCAGCGGAGCAAACCAGCGGTAAATCGTGCGCGCTTCTTCGAGGCGACCAGCTTGCAAAAGTCGATAGATCGCGACCGTTTCGTGGGGGAACGCACAGACGAGTCCGGCCACCCATCCGTGGGCGCCCATCAAGATCGCTTCCATCGCGAGGTTGTCCACGCCGCACAGGATCGAGAAGCGCTCGCCGACCG
>CBJMQH010000356.1:0-5839 GCA_966431825.1 uncultured Trinickia sp. | reverse complement strand
GCGCTTCGATCCGGGCTTCGGCCTTCGCCGCTGCAGGGGCCGGCGCGGCAACGGCGGCCGCCGGGGCCGGTGCTGCCGGCGGCGCGCTGGCAGAGGGCTGTGCAGTGGGCTGTGCAGGGACGTGCGGCACGGTAGCCGGAGGCGCCACTTCGGGGCGCGCGGCGACTGACGGTACAGCGGCCGGCGGCTGTGGTACCGGCGGCGGCTGCATCGGTTGCTGCGGCTGCGGCGCAAATGACGGCGTGGCGGGCGCGGAGGACGGTACGCGGGCAGGCTCGGGGGCCGGCGGCGTGGGGGCAGCGCTCTCGCGTGCGACGGCCTCTTCGGCCGGCTCGCTCGAGGGCTGTACCGTGTCGGGCGTTTTCGAGCCCTTGAATCGTTTGAAGAAGCTGAACATGGTCTGGCTGGTACCTAGGGGGCGACTACGCCGCCCGCGGATCGGGGCATGGCGCGGGCGGTGGACGCACACGTGCGCGAGCCGTTTCGAGCGGGCGGCGCACATGCCGAAGACGTCGGAAGCCGCGTATTTTATCAGGCGCCTTACACGGGCCGCAGCGGATGGCGCGGCTCACGTCCGGCTGTGGTAACGTTGGCGCTCTGACACGTGCCGAAAACCTGCTCCGAAATCCCATCGCGGTCGCTTTTTCCGCGCTCAAACTCACCGTTTTCTCGACTTTTCTCGCATGTCCCGTACCTCGCCTTCCGCCGCGCGCGCGCCGCACGCTTCGTCCGCCCGTGGCAAGCCCCACACGATCCGCATCATTGGCGGCGACTGGAAGCGCACGCCGTTGCCCGTGCTCGACCTGGACGGCCTGCGGCCCACGCCCGACCGTGTGCGCGAAACGGTCTCCAACTGGCTCGGACAGCGCCTGGACGGCCAGCGCTGCCTTGACCTGTTCGCAGGCAGCGGCGCGCTCGGATTCGAGGCCGCGTCGCGCGGCGCGGCGAGCGTCGTCATGGTCGAGCGCAATGCACGCGCCGCCCGGCAGTTGCGCGAGAATCAGGCGAAGCTCGCTGCGCGCATGATCGAGGTTGCCGAGGCCGATGCCTTGCGCCTCGCCGCGAGCCTTGCGCCGCGCTCTTTCGACGTGGTGTTTCTCGACCCGCCGTTCGCGGACGATGCCGTCCTGTCGCGGGCGTTGACGCTGGCGGCGCCGCTCGTGGCCGACGGCGGCTCGCTCTACGTCGAATGCGGTGCACCGCTCGCGCTCGATCTGCTGCCGCAGGACGAAGGCTGGACAATCGTGCGTGCGGCCAAGGCGGGCGCTGTCCATTATCATTTGCTGCAACGCGAAAGTATTGAATAATGCGCGTTCAAAAAATGGACGCCGGATGCCGCGTGCGTGGTGTCCCCGATGAAAGATACGACAGGAGAGGCCCATGGTAGTCGCCGTGTATCCGGGTACGTTCGATCCCCTGACGCGTGGGCACGAAGACCTCGTGCGGCGCGCGTCGAGCATTTTCGACACACTTGTGGTCGGCGTGGCCGACAGCCGCAACAAGCGCCCGTTCTTCACGCTGCAGGAGCGGCTCGACATTGCGCGCGAAGTGCTCGGGCATTACCGGAACGTGGAAGTGATGAGCTTCTCGGGACTGCTCAAGGATTTCGTACGTGACAACGGCGCGCGCGTGATCGTGCGTGGCCTGCGCGCCGTCTCGGATTTCGAATACGAGTTCCAGATGGCGGGGATGAACCGTTATCTGCTGCCCGATGTCGAGACGATGTTCATGACGCCGTCGGACCAATACCAGTTCATCTCGGGCACGATCGTGCGCGAGATTGCGCAATTGGGCGGCGACGTCAGCAAATTCGTATTCCCTTCCGTCGAGAAATGGCTGAAGGAGAAGGTCGAGGAGATGTCGCAGGCCGGGCCCGAAGCGGCTTAGGCCCGCGCGTCGATAGCGGTTTTCGGACATTCTGCGCCGGGGGCCTCAGGCGGACCGGCCCTTGGTTTACGCTGCCAACGATTCTTCTGTGAATTTCACGAGAGGCAGCGTAATGGGTCTACGGCAGGATGCGGCGCACGTGCCCCCCACCGCCATGCAAGGGCGCAGGATCGAACTCGATTTCTTGCGCGGCATCGCGATACTCGCGGTGATGGGGACGCATTTTCATAGCGTCCAGACGGGGAGCGCGCTTGTCTCGGCCATCGAATATCCGCTCAAATCGTATTCGCACCAGGGCGTGAGCCTGTTCTTCACGCTGAGCGGGTTTCTCGTCGGCGGCCTGCTGTTCAAGCAGTACGCGCAGGCGGGGCAGATCGACGCATGGCGCTTCATCGTCAGGCGGATTTTCAAGATCTGGCCGGCTTACTATGCGTTGATTCTGTTCCATGTCCTCGCCGGCCATCACCCGACCAGCACGTTCCTCGTGCAGAACCTGACGCACATGCAGAACTACTGGGAGTCCTCGATCACGCAGACCTGGAGTCTGGCCGTCGAGGAGCACTTCTATCTGCTGTTGCCGCTGCTGCTTTCGCTGTTCGTGGCGCTGCGGCTGCGCGCCAATACGATCGTCTTCTCGCTGCTTGCCGTGTGCGGCGCCGTGCTGGCGCTGCGCTGCATAGCCGTATCGCATGGCGAGCTGGACGAGGCCTATCACTACACGCAATACCGGATCGACGGGCTGCTCTTCGGTGTCATCCTCGCTGCGATTTATTGGCTGAAGCCGGCGCTGTATCGGCGTCTGGCTGCATCGAAAAAGACGCTCGGTCTCATCGTGCTCGGCGTGCTCGCCTGGATTGCCTTGACGTCGGCGAACAAGCCGTTGGACGAAAGCATCGGCTTCACGATTCAAGCGCTGGGGTTCTGCGCAATGATCGTCCTCGCGCTCGAACATGCGCGTGGCGTGCGCGATATGTGGCTGTTCCGCGCCGTGGCGTGGGTCGGTGTCTATTCGTACGCCATGTACCTTTGGCATACATTGATGAAGACGCCTGCGGATGTGATGGCGGCCCGGTTCGCCGCAGCGCACGTTCCCGTTCTCGTGACGTGGATCGCCGTCACGTTGACGCAGTTCGCGGGTGCATTCGTGCTTGGGTATGTGATGACGCGCGTCATCGAGTTCCCATTCCTGCGGCTGCGTGACGCGCTCTTCTCCGGCGAACGCCGTACCGCACCCGCGGGCGGTCAGCCGATCAGCAAGACGGCGGTCGATCTGTAGGGCGTGTCTGTAGGGCTTGTTCGCCGCGACCTGCGCATCGATACACCGGTCGCGGGCGCACGTGCGGCGCCCGCTGAGGGGGCTATGCCGCCGCGCTGCGCTGCCGCCGGGGCGCAGCGGCGCTATAATGTTTTGTTTTTAAAGCGGAAGTTGGTGGCAGCATGGCCCTGATGATTACGGACGAATGCATCAATTGCGACGTGTGCGAGCCCGAGTGCCCGAACGACGCGATTTCGATGGGCCCGGAGATCTACGTGATCGATCCCGCGAAGTGTACGGAGTGCGTCGGCCATTTCGACGAGCCCCAATGCCAGCAGGTCTGTCCGGTCGAATGTATTCCGCGCGATCCGCAGCATTCGGAAAGCCCCGATGCGCTGCTCGTGAAATACCATGCGCTGCAGGCCGCAAAGGCCTCGGGCAGCCGCTGACGAAAGCGGCACACCACAAGCTCTGCCAATGACCTTGCGGCGATGAAGGCAGGCCGCCTTCACGCCGCGCGTGCCTCAATATCGCTACAGCAATGCGCGCAGCGCATCGACCAGCGCGTCACACTCGGCATCAGTGCCGACGGAGATCCGCAGGTACTGCTCGATACGCGGCAGATCGAAGCGCCGCACGAATATTCCTTTCTCGCGAAGCCCTTGTGCGATGGCGCGACCATCGCGATCGCGGTGCTTCGCGAAAACAAAATTCGCGGCCGAAGGCAGCACGTCGAAACCGAGCGCTTCAAGGGCAGCCGTTAGCCGTTCGCGGCTCGCCATGACCTTGCGCCGCGTCTCGTCGAACCATGCTTCGTCCTCGTAGGCGGCCAGTGCGGCGGCTTGGGCAAGGCGATCGAGCGGATACGAGTTGAAGCTGTCCTTGACGCGATTCAGCGCCTCGATCAACGCAGCGTCGCCGAATGCAAAGCCCACGCGCATACCCGCGAGCGAGCGGCTTTTCGACGTCGTTTGTACGACGAGCAGATTCGGATAGCGCGAAACGAGCGTCACGGCCGATTCGGCACCGAAATCGACATAGGCTTCATCGACGATAACGACCGACGCTGCATTGGCCGCGACGAGCCGCTCGATCTCGGCGAGCGGCAGCGCGCGCGCCGTCGGTGCGTTCGGGTTGGCGATCAGTACCCCGCCGCTGCGTGTGAGGTAGTCGTCGACGCGGATCGACAGCGATGCGTCGAGTGCAACGGTCTCGTAGGCCACGCCGTAGAGTCGCGCGTAGGTCGGGTAGAAGCTGTAGGTGACGTCGGGGAAGCGGATCGGCAGGGGGTGCTTGAGCAGCGCCTGGAACGCGTGAGCGAGCACTTCGTCGGAGCCGTTGCCGACGAACACATTCTCGGGCTTGAGGCCGTGGCGCGCTGCGACGGCTTCGCGCAGCCGCCGCGAGGTCGGGTCCGGGTACAGCCGCAACGCTGCGCCCGTCGTGCCGATTGCCGCATGCAGGGCTTCAATCACGCGCGGCGAAGGCGGGTAGGGGTTCTCGTTCGTGTTGAGCTTGATGACGTCCTGTTGCGCCGGCTGTTCGCCGGGCACGTAGGGTTTCAAGTCGCGGACGATATCGCTCCAATAGGGGCTGCTCAATGCATGGCTCCAAAAAAACGACGGGTGGATCGTGCGTGTCGCATGGCTGCGAGTCTGCGCTGCCGTGATGTGGCGCGGCGGCGCGAGACACGCCTTCAGCCGTTGCGATGCAACTGCATCATGGCGCGTTCGAGCTCGCCTTTCACGACGAGCGGCATGATGGCGCGCGCGCGCTCGATCGCGGCGTCGATGACATCCTGCTCTTCCTTGCGCGGCGGCTTCAACACGAAATTGGCAACGTCGGGTTTTGCGCCTGCACGCGCCGATTCGGGAATCAGGTCGCGCGGATGACCGATGCCGATCCGCAGTCGCCAGTATTGCTGCGACGACAGATGCGCCGAGATGTCCTTGAGCCCATTATGCCCGCCGCTGCCGCCGCCGAGCTTCAGTTTGACGGCACCGGGCGGCAGATCGAGTTCGTCGTGCGCAACGAGGATCTGGTCGGGCAGGATCTTGAAGAAATGGGCGAGTGCGACGACGGACTGCCCCGAGCGGTTCATGTACGTTTGCGGCTCGAGCAGATGCACTTCCTCGCTGAACAGCCGGGCCTTTGCGTAAAAGCCATGAAACCGCCGTTCGTCGCGCAGCATGGCACCGGCTTCGCGGGCGAGTTGGTCAACGAGCCAGAAGCCGGCATTGTGGCGCGTTGCGGTGTATTCGGCACCGGGGTTGCCGAGGCCGACGATGAGCTTGATCATGATCGTCCAGTTGAGCGAGGCGAGGCAGCCGAAAAAAAAACCCGCCGGGGCATGCCGCGGCGGGTTACGTCGTCCGTTTCGGAGAAACGGATCGAGAGGATATCGATCGACGAAATCCTTAGGCTGCGGGCGTTTCGCCCTCGCCGCCAGCTTCTGCCGACACGGCGCCGGCCGGAACCGTTGCCGATGCGATGACGGGGTTTTCCGCTTCGACGTGTGCGACGAGCGACACGCCGTTGGGCAGCGTGATGTCCTTCGCGTGCAGCGACTGGCCGGCTTCGATCTTCGCGAGGTCGAGTTCGACGAACTCGGGCAGCGCGCCCGGCAGGCACTCGATGTCGATTTCGGTCACGACGTGCGAGATCACCGCACCGCCCAGCTTCACGGCCGGGTTCGTT
>CBJMQH010000355.1:0-5847 GCA_966431825.1 uncultured Trinickia sp. | reverse complement strand
GCACGGCGTAGATCTCGTCGCGCCAGCCCGGAATGCGGCCATCGGCCGCCAGTGCGCCGATGACGGCGCCGAGCGCCGACGAACGCGCGTCGGCCGTGGTATCGAACCGTGCGGCGAGCGTGACGCGGGCATCGTCGATGTCGAACACATCGGGCCAGCGCGCGATGAGCGGCAAGTCGCGCACGCGGATCCATCCGACCTGACGCTCAGCGAGCCAGAAAGGCCGATGGAGATGGGCTTCGAAGCCGCGGGCGGCGCGAATGCAAGCGAGGCTCATCGATGCTCCCTCAGTAACGGCGCGCTCAGTCGCGCAACGCGACGCGCAGGCCCAGCGCGATGAAGGTCGCGCCGGCCAGCCGGTCGAGCCAGACGCCGATGCGCGGGCGGCGCCTCAGCCACGAACCGATCACCCCCGCCCCGAGGCCGAACGCCGAAAAGATGACGACGGTCTGCGCCATGAACACGAGGCCCAGCAGCAGCATCTGCACGGCCACGCTCATCGAGCCGTTCACATCGACGAATTGCGGCAGGAACACGATGAAGAACAACGTCACCTTCGGATTGAGCATATTGCCGACCACGCTTTGCCGAAAAATCGTGGAAAGCGGCTGCGGCGCGCGCTCGTGTGCGGCAGCGAGGCCGCGCGAAGTCAGCGCCTTGATGCCGATCCAGATCAGATAGGCGCCGCCCGCAAGCTTGACGAGCTGGAACGCGAACGGCGAGGAGCGCAGCAGCGCGGCAACGCCGAATGCGGCAAGTGTGGTGTGGAACGTCACGCCGGCGGCAAAGCCGAGTGCGGCGACGACGCCGGCCGCACGGCCTTGCGAAATGCCGCGTGCGAGCACCTGCATGTTGTCCGGCCCGGGTGCGACCGTAACTGCCATCGAGGCAGCGAGAAAGAGTGCGAGATTGGACATGGCGAACGCTTGGCTTCGGTTAAGAGGAACGGACGAACAACGCAGCTGCGGCTCAGTGCCCCGGGAACTCGGTGACCGTATAGAGCGGCAGGCCACTTTCGCGCAGCAGCCTGGAGCCGCCGAGGTCGGGCAGATCGACGATCGCGGCGCCTTCGACGACCTGGGCGCCAAGCCGCTCGAGCAGCTTTTTGCCGGCCATCATCGTGCCGCCCGTCGCGATCAGATCGTCGACGATCACAACACGGTCGCCTTTCGTACAGGCATCTTCATGGATCTCGACGGTCGCGGTGCCGTATTCGAGCGTATACGATTCGGACACCGTACGATAAGGCAGCTTGCCGATCTTGCGGATGGGGATGAAGCCGAGATTGAGTTCGTAGGCGACGATCGGCGCGATGATAAACCCGCGCGCATCCAGGCCCGCCACGTAGTCGAGCTTCGCCTCGACATAGCGCTCGATGAACAGGTCGATCAACACGCGCAGCGTCTTGGGGCGCTGCAGGAGCGGCGTGATGTCGCGAAACTGGACCCCCTTTATCGGCCAATCCGGAACCGTCCGGATCTGGCTTTTGATGAACGCGGCGGCGTCGTGAGGAGCGTCCTCGGGCACAAGGGATGACATTCAATTCTCCGAAAAATGGCGCTGCCTCGCGCAAAAATGGCGCTGCCTCGCGCAAAAATGGCGCTGCCTCGCGCGAAATTGGCGCGGCGTTATCGCTCAGGCGGCAGGAACGCCTGCCCGGCGCGTCCGCAATAACCGCTCCTCGGCGAGCGAAAGCGCATCGGGCGGCCCGCGCAGCACGAGGATGTCGGCGGCGCGCAGCTTGGTTTCCGGGCCCGGCTCGACACCGCGGATGCCATGCCGGCGGATCGCGGTGACCTCGACGCCCATCGACGCGAGCCCCAGCTCCTCGAGCGTGCGTCCGACGGCATCGGCGCTTTCGTCGACGGGCACCGATTGTAGCCGGACCTGCTCGTGCCCGTCCTCGTCGCCCAGATCGTCGGCGCCCCGGAAGTAGCCGCGCAGCAGACTATAGCGGGCATCGCGCATCTCTTCGACGCGGCGCACGACGCGCCGCATCGGCACGCCCATCAGCACGAGCGTGTGCGAGGCAAGCATCAGGCTGCCTTCGACGATTTCAGGGATCACCTCGGTCGCGCCGGCAGCCAGCAATTTTTCGAGGTCGGCATCGTCGACAGTGCGAACGATGACGGGCAGCGCGGGCTCGAGCTCGTGCACGTTATGCAGCACGCGCAGCGCCGAGGGCGTATTCGCGTAGGTAATCGCCACGGCGGCCGCGCGGTGGATACCGGCCGCCACAAGCGATTCGCGCCGCGCCGCATCGCCGAACACGACCGATTCGCCGGCGGCCGCCGCGGCGCTCACGCGGTCGGGATCGAGGTCAAGCGCGACGTATGGCAGCCCCTCGTGTTCGAGCATCCGTGCGAGGTTCTGTCCCGCGCGGCCATAGCCACAGATGATCACGTGCGCGCTCTGACGCAGGCTTTGCGTCGCAATGCGCGTCATTTGAAGCGACTGCTGCATCCACTCCGTCGACGACAGGCGCAGGACGATGCGGTCTGCGTTCTGGATCAGGAACGGGGCTGCGAGCATCGAGAGCAGCATCGACGCGAGGATCGACTGCAATATCGTCGGCTCGACGAGGTGCTTGTCGAGAATGAGGTTCAGCAGGACGAAACCGAACTCGCCCGCTTGAGCGAGCCCGATACCGGTGCGCATCGCGACGCCCGGCGTTGCGCCGAAAAGCCGCGCGAGGCCCGTGATCATGACGACCTTGAGCAGCACGGGCCCGAGCAGGAACGCGAGCACCAGGAGCGGATGCGAGACGAGCACGCGCGGGTCAAGCAGCATGCCCGTGGTGACGAAAAACAGGCCGAGCAGCACGTCTCGAAACGGCTTGATGTCCTCCTCGACCTGATGACGATACGGCGTCTCGGCGATCAGCATACCCGCGATGAACGCGCCGAGCGCCAGCGAGAGCCCGAACTTGTCGGTGATGAACGCGGCGCCGAGCGTGACGAGCAGCAGGTTCAGGACGAAGAGTTCCTGCGAGCGGCGGCGCGCAACGACGTTGAACCAGCGCGTCATGAAACGCTGCCCGACGAACAGCAGCAGCGACAAGGCCACGACGATCTTGACGGCGGCAATACCGAGCGTCTTCGCGATATCGTGCGAATCGCCGCCGAGCGCGGCGATCACGATGAGCAGCGGGACCACTGCCAGATCCTGAAAGAGCAGGACACCGAAGATATTGCGGCCGTGCTCGGTCTCGATCTCGAGCCGCTCAGCCAGCATCTTGCTCACGATGGCCGTGGAGGACATGGCGAGCGCACCGCCGAGCGCGACGCTGCCCTGCCAGCTGATATGCGCCCAGCGCTCGAAGGTAAGACCCGCCAGGACCGCGACGGCAACGGTCCCGATCACCTGCAACAGCCCGAGGCCGAAGACGAGCGATTTCATCGCACGCAGCTTCGCGAGCGAGAACTCGAGCCCGATCGAGAACATCAGAAAGACGACGCCGAATTCGGCGAGATGCTGTGCACGCTCGGAATCGGGCGCGATGCCGAATGCATGCGGCCCGACGAGAATGCCGACGCTCAGGTACCCGAGCATCGGCGGAAGATTCAGAAACCGGAACAATACGACGCCTGCCACCGAAGCGAGCAGCAGGAAAAGCGTCATCTCGAGCGGAGATATCACGTGCAAAGCGTCCTCGTGGGCTGAAAGTTGAGCCGAAGTCATCGAGCGGCGAGCGCTCGCGCGAGGGCGCGTCGCTCGCTCAAGCAGCCGCCCTCAGCCCAAGCCCCGGCGCGGCGAACAACGCCTTTGCTATACTCCGCGAATGATAGCGAAAATCAATGGCGACCGGGCGCTCGCGCTCGCCCGGGACGTCCTCGACATCGAAGCTGATGCCGTGCGCGGGCTTCGCGATTCGATAGACGAGCAGTTTGTCGGCGCAGTGGATCTTCTCTTGAGCTGCCGCGGGCGCGTGGTCGTGTCGGGTATCGGCAAGTCCGGCCACATTGCGCGCAAGCTGGCGGCAACGTTCGCGAGCACGGGCACGCCCGCGTTCTTCGTCCATCCGGCCGAAGCCAGTCATGGCGATCTCGGCATGGTGACGGCCGACGACATCTTCGTCGCGCTCTCGAATTCCGGCGAGTCGGAAGAGCTGATTGCAATCCTGCCGCAAGTCAAGCGCCTCGGCGCGAAGCTGATCGCCATGACCGGCCGCCCCGAATCGAGTCTCGCCAAGCTCGCCGACTTTCATCTGAACGCCGGCGTGAAGAAGGAAGCGTGTCCGCTGAATCTCGCGCCGACGGCGAGCACGACGGCCGTGCTCGCGCTCGGCGACGCGCTGGCGGTGGCCGTGCTCGACGCGCGCGGCTTCGGCGCCGAAGACTTCGCGCGCTCGCATCCGGGCGGTGCGCTCGGCCGGCGTCTGCTCACTTACGTGCGCGACGTGATGCGCACGGGCGACCAGTTGCCGAAGGTCGGTCTGCAGGCGAGCGTCAGCGACGCGCTGTTCCAGCTCACGGCCAAGCGCATGGGGATGACAGCAATCGTCGACGACGAAGATTGCGTGCTTGGCATCTTCACGGACGGCGATCTGCGCCGCGTGCTCGAGCGGACGGGCGACTTTCGCGCGCTGCCGATTGCCGACGTGATGACGCGCGCGCCGCGCACGATCGGCGCGGACCATCTGGCCGTCGAAGCGGTTGAACTGATGGAGCGCTACCGCATCAATCAGATGCTCGTAGTCGACGACGCGGGCAAACTGATCGGTGCGCTGAACATGCACGATCTGTTTTCGAAAAAGGTGATCTGATGGCCGCATCGCTGAGCGCCGCCGAGCGCGCGAGCCGCGTCAAGCTGATGATTTTCGACGTCGACGGCGTGTTGACGGACGGCAGCTTGCTGTTCACGGCCGAGGGCGACCGCATGAAGTCGTTCAATTCGCTCGACGGGCACGGGCTGAATCTGCTGCGCGAGGTGGGGATTCAGACGGCGATCATTACGGGCCGCCGTTCGGGCATCGTCGAGGCGCGGGCGCAGGAGCTCAAGATCTCGCACATCTATCAGGGCGCCCGCGATAAGGCCGCGACATTCGCGCAGTTGCTCGAAACGACGGCACTTACCGCGGAGGATTGCGGCTATATGGGCGATGACTGGCCCGATCTCGGCGTGATGCTGCGTTGCGGTTTCGCGGCCGCGCCGGCGAATGCGCATCCGGACGTGATCGCGCGGGCGCACTGGGTTTCCGAGGCGCGCGGCGGGCAAGGCGCGGTACGTGAAGTCTGCGATGCGATCCTGCGCGCGCAACACCGTTACGATGCGCTGCTCGCGGCCGCCTGCGGAGCGGCCGGCCGATGAACGCATCGCGCCTCGCCTCCTTGCTGTCCGTGCTGGCGCTCGCCGCGCTTGCACTGTCCACCTATTGGCTGTTGCAAGCGACGCGTGCGCCGGCCGATTCGGGCGTGCAGCGCGAAAAGACGCACACGCCCGACTACTTCGCCGACAACTTTTCGGTGTCCGAACTCGATCAATCGGGCACGACGCAGTACCGGCTCACGGCGACGAAGATGATTCATTACGAGGACGACGAAACGAGCGACCTCGTAACGCCTGCCATCCGGGCGTTCCAGCCAGGCAAGCCGATCGTGACGGCGACAGGCGAGCGCGGCACCGTGAACGGCGACGGTTCGATCGTCGATTTGTACGACAACGCCCGCATCCTGCGCGCAGCGGGCGCGGGCGACCCGGAGATGCAGGCCGACTCGACGCACTTTCGCGTGCTCGTGAACGACGATGTGATCGAGACGGAAAAGCCGGTTAAACTGCGGCGCGGCCAGTCCGTCATGACGGCCAGCGCGATGAAGTACAACAACGTCACCCGGTTCATGCAGCTCT
>CBJMQH010000354.1:0-5848 GCA_966431825.1 uncultured Trinickia sp. | reverse complement strand
GATCGCGCCGGCCCCGCTGCCCGCGCGCCCGCATTCCGAGTCCCGCGTCTTTTCAATTTTTGCGCTTTGCCCGACATGACCCGAATCGTCAACCGAGCGAGTTCGCCTGCCGATGCGACGGTGTTGATTCGCCACGGCATGCACCCCGTGCTCGCCCGCCTCTACGCCGCGCGCGGCATACGCATACCCGACGAGATCGAGACCGGCCTTGGGCGCCTCGTCGCACCGCACGCGCTCAAGGGCGCCAAAGAAGCTGCCGAACTGCTCGCCGATGCGATCGCGGGCAAGCGGCGCATGCTCGTAATCGCCGACTACGACTGCGACGGCGCAACCGCTTGCGCGGTCGCCGTACGCGGGCTGCGCATGTTCGGCGCCGACGTCGATTACCTCGTGCCGAATCGTTTCGAATACGGCTACGGCCTCACGCCGGAAATCGTCGCGCTGGCGGCGCAACGACAGCCCGACCTCTTGATCACGGTCGACAACGGCATCGCCAGCGTCGACGGCGTAGCAGCCGCCAACGCACGCGGCATCGACGTACTCGTCACCGATCACCACTTGCCCGGCGACACGCTGCCGGCGGCGCGCGCAATCGTGAATCCGAACCAGCCGGGCTGTACGTTCCCGAGCAAGTGCATTGCGGGCGTGGGCGTGATGTTCTACGTGCTGCTCGCGCTGCGCGCGGCGTTGCGCGAGCGCGGCCGCTTCGATGCCGGCGGCCCGCCCGAGCCGCGCCTGGACGGCCTGCTCGATCTCGTCGCGCTCGGCACCGTCGCGGACGTGGTCAAGCTCGACGTCAACAACCGCGTACTCGTTGCGCAAGGTCTCGCGCGGATCCGCCGCGGCCGGATGCAACCGGGTGTCGCCGCGCTGTTCCGTGCGGCCGGGCGCGAGGCGCGCAGCGCTTCGGCGTTCGACATGGGGTTCGCACTCGGGCCGCGCCTGAACGCGGCCGGCCGCCTGTCCGACATGTCGCTCGGCATCGAGTGCCTGACGACGGACGACCCCGGCCGCGCTTGGGAACTCGCACAGCAGCTCGATGCGATGAACCGCGAGCGTCGCGAGATCGAGGCCGGCATGCAGGAGCAGGCACTCGTCGATCTGGCGGCGCTCGATCCCGACGGCTCGACCACGATTACGCTTTTCAACCGCGCGTGGCACCAGGGTGTGATCGGCATCGTGGCCGGGCGGCTCAAGGAGAAGTTCCACCGCCCCGCTTTCACGTTCGCCCTCGCCGACGACGCAGGTCGCGTGGCGAAAGGCTCCGGGCGATCGATCTCCGGCTTCCATTTACGCGATGCGCTCGATCTGATTTCCAAGCGCGAGCCGGATTTGCTCGCCAAGTTCGGCGGCCACGCGATGGCGGCCGGCGTGACGCTCGCAGCCGACGATGTACCGCGCTTCGCGGCCGCGTTCGAAGCCGTGGGCCGCGAATGGCTGTCCGAGGACGCACTCGCGCGCGTGGTCGTGACCGACGGCGATCTCGAAGATGCGTATTTCACGCCGCAGTTCGTCGAAATGCTGGAAGGAGAGGTTTGGGGGCAAGGCTTCCCTGCGCCGACGTTCTCGGGCGAATTCGACGTCGCCTCGCAGACGCTCGTCAAGGACAAGCACCTGAAGCTGCAGCTCGCACGCGGGCGGCAGCGCTTTCAGGCGATCTGGTTCAACCACACGGAAACGCTGCCTGCGAGGGCGCGCGTCGCCTATCGGCTGGCGAGCGACACGTGGAACGGCGTTGCACGCGTCCAGCTGATCGTCGAGCACGCCGTCGCGCACGAAGGCTGACGCGCTTCGCACATCCGGATCATGTCGGCCGGGTGCAGCACAGGTGGGATCACGGCGCGGTGCGGGCGCAGGACCCCTGATCGGCTATAATTTTCCCTTTTTACGAAGCGGAAAAGTTCGACATGGAAGCGGAACGTCTGAACGCCATCGAAAGCGCCCTCTCGGACCTGCGCCAGCGCGCGGACGAGCTACGGGGGTATCTTTGACTACGACGCCAAGAATGCGCGTCTAGCCGAAGTCAACAAGGAACTGGAAGACCCGAACGTCTGGAACGATTCGAAGCATGCCCAGGCGCTCGGCAGGGAAAAGAAGTCGCTCGAAGGCGTCGTGGTGACGCTCGCGGCGCTCGGCAACGATCTGCGCGACGCGCAGGATCTGTTCGAGATGGCGCGCGAGGAAAACGATGAAGATACGCTCATCGCGTGCGAAAGCGATGCGGCCGCGCTCGAAGCGCGTGTAGCCGATCTCGAGTTCCGCCGCATGTTCTCGAATCCCGCGGATCCGAACAACGCGTTCATCGATATTCAGGCCGGTGCCGGCGGCACGGAGGCCTGCGATTGGGCGTCGATGCTGCTGCGCCAATACCTGCGCTATTGCGAGCGCAAGGGTTTCAAGACCGAGATCCTCGAGGAATCGGAGGGCGACGTGGCCGGCATCAAGAATGCCACGATCAAGGTCGAAGGCGAATACGCCTACGGTTTCCTGCGCACCGAGACGGGCATTCACCGGCTCGTGCGTAAATCGCCGTTCGATTCGTCGGGCGGCCGCCATACATCGTTCTCGTCGGTATTCGTCTATCCCGAGATCGACGATTCGATCGAAGTCGACATCAATCCGGCCGACTTGCGGATCGATACGTACCGCGCCTCGGGCGCCGGCGGGCAGCACATCAACAAGACCGACTCGGCCGTGCGGATTACGCACATGCCGTCGGGCATCGTGGTGCAGTGCCAGAACGACCGCTCGCAGCACCGCAACCGTGCCGAGGCCATGGCGATGCTGAAATCGCGCCTCTATGAAGCCGAGATGCGCAAGCGCCAGGCCGAACAGGACAAGCTCGAATCGAGCAAGACCGATGTGGGCTGGGGCCATCAGATCCGCTCCTACGTGCTCGACCAGAGCCGTGTGAAGGATCTGCGTACGAGCGTCGAAATCAGCAATACGAAGGCCGTCCTCGACGGCGACCTCGACGAATTCATCAGCGCGAGCTTGAAGCAAGGCGTGTAAGACAGCGTGAATACCATGACCGAACCGACCCTCCAGAGCGCTGAACTCAGCGCCGACGAAAACAAGATCATGGCCGAGCGCCGCGACAAACTGCGCGCGTTGCGTGAAGCCGGTGTGGCCTACCCGAACGACTTTCGTCCGACCCACCATGCGGGTACCCTTCAGGCCGGCTACGCCGAGGCCGACAAGGACGCGCTCGAAGCCACCGCCCTGCAGGTTGCCGTTGCCGGGCGCATGATGCTCAAGCGCGTGATGGGCAAGGCCAGCTTCGCTACGGTGCAGGACACGACGGGCCAGATCCAGTTCTTCGTGACGCCTGCCGACGTCGGCGCCGAAACTTACGAGGCCTTCAAGAAGTGGGACCTCGGCGACATCATCGCCGCGCGCGGCGTGCTGTTCCGCACGAACAAGGGCGAGCTGTCGGTGCGCTGCACCGAACTGCGCCTGTTGTCGAAATCGCTGCGCCCGCTGCCCGACAAGTTCCACGGCCTGTCGGATCAGGAAACCCGTTACCGTCAACGCTACGTCGATCTCATCGTCACGCCCGAAGCACGCAAGACGTTCGCGGCCCGCACGAAGGCGATTTCGTCGATCCGCAAGTTCATGTCGGACGCGCAATTCATGGAAGTCGAAACGCCGATGCTGCACCCGATCCCGGGCGGCGCGGCGGCCAAGCCGTTCGTCACGCACCACAACGCGCTCGACATGCAGATGTTCCTGCGCATCGCGCCCGAGCTCTATCTGAAGCGCCTGATCGTGGGCGGCTTCGAACGCGTATTCGAGATCAACCGCAACTTCCGTAACGAAGGCGTTTCGCCGCGGCACAATCCCGAATTCACGATGATGGAGTTCTATGCGGCGTACACCGACTACGTCTGGCTGATGGACTTCACGGAGCAGCTGATCCGTCAGGCTGCCGTCGACGCGCTCGGTACCGCGACGATCATGTATCAAGGCCGCGAGCTCGACCTCGCGAAGCCGTTCCATCGGCTGACGATCACGCAGGCAATCCTCAAGTACGCGCCCGACTATACCGACGCGCAACTCGCCGACGCCGCGTTCGTGCGCACGGAACTCAAACGCTTCGGCGTGGACACGACGCAGCCGGCGTTCCTCAATGCAGGGCTCGGCGCGCTGCAGCTCGCGCTGTTCGAAGAGACGGCCGAAAGCCAGCTCTGGGAGCCGACGTTCATCATCGACTACCCCGTTGAAGTGTCGCCGCTCGCGCGCGCCTCGGATACGGTCGACGGCATCACCGAGCGGTTCGAGCTCTTCATCACGGGCCGCGAGATCGCCAACGGGTTCTCGGAGCTGAACGATCCGGAAGATCAGGCTGCGCGCTTCAAGAAGCAGGTCGAACAAAAGGATGCGGGCGACGAAGAAGCCATGTACTTCGACGCCGACTACATCCGCGCGCTCGAATACGGCATGCCTCCGACCGGCGGCTGCGGGATCGGCATCGACCGCCTCGTCATGCTGCTGACCGACAGCCCCAGCATCCGCGATGTGATTCTGTTTCCGCATCTGCGCCGCGAAGACTGATCGACCGACGATGCGTTTCGCCGGGGCGTCCCGGCGAGCCTCGCCGATTTGTAACGATCGGTAAAAGCCGCCCTGCCCTCCCGGCTCGGCGGCTTTTTTCTCGGGTATGCGACCCCGCCCGACATTCGTATTCTCCGAAACCCGCGCAGGTGCCCGTCCTTGCTCGCCGACGAACGCCCACAGCGCAGCGTTACAAATTGAAACGTCACCCTCGCGCCACTGACGGACACTGTCAGACGAGTCCATTCATCTTTCGTCGACGGAGGTTCGCATGAACAAACCAACCTCGTCGCCGCGCCGTCTGCATCCCCTGATCGCGACGGCGGCAGGCGGCATCATCGTTGCAAGCCTTGCGGCGACAGCAGCCGTCACGGGTCTGATTCCGATCGCTTCCAGTTCCGGACTCGCCGGCAACGCGACGCAATCCGCGCAGAGCGCGGGCGGCGGCAACCCGTCAGTGGTCGATTCGGCAGCGCCCGCGAACGGCAATTGGGCGAATAACGATCAGACGAGCGCACCGCAGGCTACGCAGCAACCTGCGCAGGCGAGCGCCAACCCACAGCCGGGCGCGCCCGTCGCTTCCCCAGCGCCCGCGCAGGCAGGAGCCCGCACAGCACAAGGACCGTACGCGCCACGCGCCGGCCAAAGCGCTCCGGCGCAATACGCACAGCAACCCCCGCAATCGGGCTCGCCGCAATACGGCCAGCCATCGTATGCGCAACCGCAGGCCCAGAGCGCGACCTGCTCGACTTGCGGCACGGTGGAGTCGATCGCGAGCGTTCAGCACCAGGGGCGTGGGACCGGTATCGGTGCGGTCGGCGGCGCGGTCGCTGGCGGCCTGCTCGGCAACCAGTTCGGCCGCGGGACGGGTCGCACGGCAATGACGGTTCTTGGGGCCGTCGGCGGCGGCTTTGCCGGCAATGCCGTGGAAAAACACCTGCGCAGTACGACCGACTACCAGGTCCGCGTCCGGATGGATAACGGCCACACGCGCTACTTCAGCTATCGCTCCGCCCCGCCGTTCAACCAGGGCGAGCGCGTGCATATCGAACATGGCGCATTGGCCGCCGGCTGAAGCGAGCCTCTCGAACGCGTCCAGCAAAAAAAAGGCGGCCCGTCGGGCCGCCTTCGTCTCTGCGCTGACTACCTGCCGCTGACTCGTCGCAGCGATAGAGTGCCATTGCGCTCACGCGTTACTCTTCCGCGTCTTCGATCCATGCTAGCTGAATCGCTTCGAGGATCTTCTCGTTCGAGCGGGTTGGATCGTCGTCGAAGCCTTCGAGCTCCGT
This sequence comes from uncultured Trinickia sp., assembly GCA_966431825.1. Classification (GTDB taxonomy): domain Bacteria; phylum Pseudomonadota; class Gammaproteobacteria; order Burkholderiales; family Burkholderiaceae; genus Trinickia. The sequence goes on along the minus strand of CBJMQH010000354.1, from coordinate 5 downwards.
GACCC
>CBJMQH010000353.1:0-5864 GCA_966431825.1 uncultured Trinickia sp. | reverse complement strand
CGCTGCTCGAGATCGTAGGTGCCGTCGTAGTTCTCGCTGATGAGCCATAGGACTTCGGCGTCGTCCTTGCTCGTCGACACGGCGGCATGCCCGGTGCGGCTGTCGAAATAGATGCTGTCGCCCGGTTCGAGGTGCGTCGGCGCATACAGCTCCGAATAAAGGCACACTTTCCCGCTCAGGACGAACAGAAACTCCTCGCCCTCGTGGCGTCCCCATTGCGCGAAGTCGTCGAGCGAGTGCGCGGTGATGCGGATGCGAAACGGATGCATCGTTTTGTGTGCGAGTTCCGACGCCAGCAACTCCATCTGATAGCCGCCGGCCTTGTGCACCTGGCCGGCGCCCTTGCGCGTGACGGCCCGCCGGCCGCCGACATTCGGCTTCGGCTGCGAGCCGAACAGCTCGCCCAGGTCGATCTGCAGGCCATGGACGATTTTCTGCAACACGTCGAACGTCGGCGACATGACGCCGTTCTCGACCTTCGAGAGTGTCGAGCGCGACACGCCGCAGACGCGGCTGGCCGCTTCGAGCGTGTAATCGTGCTTCAGTCGCGCGGCTTTTACGCGCTTGCCGAGATCGGTCGATGCGGTTTCGACCGGCTTCAAGAGATTCGTATCCATGACGAGAATCGGGACTTCACGTGTTTCCAATCATAACACCGGCCGATTCGCGATCGTCGTGCGGCAGATCGCGTTTGAGCCTTGCCGCGCGGCCGATCGCAGTCGTTCCAGCCGACCGGCGAGGGTTCTCATTTCCGATCGGAAACGCCGCGTGCCGGGCGGGGACGCGGCTGCGCTCGATCGTCGAGAGCGGCGTATCGAATGCATGGGCGAACATCGAATCGATCTGACCGGCGCGGGCGTGCGCCCAGGCCTGCGGTACGGGGACAGGCGCGTCGCCCGACAAGCCGGCGAGCAGGACGCGCAGCATGCGGCAGCGCTTCAGTGCCGCCGCGAAGCTGTAGGCCTCACGAAAAAGCCGCATCTGCAACGAGCGAGTCTCGACGCCGAGCGCGGCGGCCGTGTCGGCGAGCCGCCACCGCCAACTCGGATGACGGAACATCTGTTGGGCGAGCACGCGGCCGAAGGGCACATCATGCGCGGCATAGGCGCGGCGCAAGGCACGCCAATCGGGCTCATGCGCGTACGCGTCGCCAGGGCAATCGAGCGACAGCATGCCCGATGCAACGCCCTGAACGCCGGGTGCGATCTTCATGGAGAACAGCGTTTCGGCCGCCACCGGCCAGTCGACGCCTGGCGCGAGCAGCGCGGCACCGGCTGTGCCCGAGATGGCATGCGTACCGCGATCGGCCGTCCAGACGAGCGGAAACGGGAAGCGCAAGTCACGGAGGTGAACGGGCCGCGAGAAGCTGAAGCGCAACTGCATGTCTGTGTGGCAAACGCTGAGCGTGTCGGGGAATCTGGCTGCATCGTAGCGAAAACGGACCCGTGCGAATAGTCGGGATCGACGCGCAGTGACAGCGGGCCACGACCAGTCGGCCCATGACCGGAGCGTCATGCGCCGCGCATCCCGAATGCTTCTGGCTTGATGAGAAAACCGCATTACATGGTGCATAGATATCGTTTGCTGCCGAACTATTGACTGCCGACAATCGGCCCGCTGTTTCGTAGTGCGTATCGCCGCTCACCAACGAACGAAAGGAACGTCAATGGTTTTCCGTTTTAGCCCTTGCACCGGCGCCGTGCTCGCCGCCGTTTCACTGCTGACGGGCTCGCTCGCGGCACATGCCGACGAGCTCGTTGTGAAGATCGGCGTCGCCTCGCCGCTCACGGGCGGTGCGGCCGCTTACGGAAAGGACATCGAGAACGGCGTGCGCATGGCCGTCGACGAAGCGAACGCCGAGCACCCGGTGATCGGCGGCAAGGCCGTCAAATTCGTCGTCGACTCGGAGGATGACCAGGGCGACCCGCGCGTCGGCGTGCAGACGGCGCAGCAGCTCGTCGACCACAACGTTGCCGTCGTGATCGGCCACTTCAATTCGGGCACGACGTTGCCCGCATCGAAGATCTATGCCAAGGCCGGCATCCCGATGATCACGCCCGCAGCAACGAACCCCGCAATCACGCAGGCGGGCCTTCAGACCGTCTATCGGGTGATCGCCACCGATGCGCAGAACGCGGGTAATGCAGGCGCCTACGCGGCCGTAAAGGGCAAGCGCATCGCGATCATCGACGACCGTACCGCGTTCGGGCAGGGCGAGGCCGACGAGTTCGAAAAGGCCGTGAAGGCGGGCGGCGGCACGGTAGTCGGGCGCGAGTTCACGAACGACAAAGCCGTCGATTTCAGTGCGCAACTGACGCACATCAAGAGCCTGAATGCCGACATGGTGTTCTTCGGCGGTCTCGATGCGCAGGCGGCCATGCTGGTGAAGCGGATGCGCCAGCTCGGCATGAAGGCACAGTTTCTCGCAGGCGGCGGTGTGATGGACGCCAACTTCATCAAGCTCGCCGGCGATGCGGCCGAAGGGGCCGCGGTATGGGAGTACGGGCAGCCGCTCGCCGCGCTTGCAAAAGGCCGGACGTTCGAGACCCGGTTCAAGCAGAAATTCGGGATCGACATGCTGGCCTATGCGCCGTTCGCCTATGACGCCGCGTGGATCGCGATCAAGTCGATGGCGCAGGCGAACTCGGTGAAGCCTGCGGATTTCAACGCCGCGCTCAAGGCCGCGACCTACGACGGGATCACCGGCAAGATCGCCTTCGATCCGAGCGGCGACCTCAAAGGGGCCACCTCGACGCTTTATCAAGTGAAGAATGCAAGCTGGGTCGCGCTGACGACGCAAGGCGCGCACTGACTTCGGCCAACGAGTTAAAACGTGAATAAGCGCGGCGGGACGATAGGTTTCCTATAAGAACGCTCCATCCGCGGGGCCGCGCCGTGCGTCGGTCGCGCCGCGCCGGCCCTTGCGGGACAGGGCTGTCCGGCCGGTTGCCGTCGTAAATCGCTAAGTGTATAGTTTCCGAACGTACCGATGTTTCGTATCGGAAACCTCAAGGACTTGATCATCGTGAAAGCTTCCACCATCCTCTCTGAACTCGGCATTTCCCATCTGGCGGAAACGGGCGATATCGCCGTCCGTTCACCGATCGACGGCGCGTTGATCGGGCATGTTGCGAGCAATACGGCAGAGCAAGTCGACGCCGCGCTTAACGCGGCGCAGGCGGCCTACAAGGTCTGGCGCGACGTGCCGGCGCCGCGCCGCGGGGAACTCGTGCGCCTGCTCGGCGAAAAGCTGCGCGAGCGCAAAGCGGCGCTCGGCGCCATGATCACGCTCGAGACCGGCAAGATCCTGCAAGAGGGGCTGGGCGAGGTTCAGGAGATGATCGACATCTGCGATTTCGCGGTCGGTCTCTCGCGCCAACTGTACGGTCTGACGATTCAATCGGAGCGCCCGGGCCATCGCATGGCAGAAACATGGCACCCGATGGGTGTCTGCACGATCATTTCCGCCTTCAATTTCCCGGCGGCCGTCTGGTCCTGGAATGCGGCCCTTGCGCTCGTCTGCGGCAATGCGGTGGTCTGGAAGCCGTCGGAAAAGACGCCGCTCACGGCACTCGCCGTCGACAAGATTCTGCAAGACGCGTTGAAGGCGTTCGGCAATGCGCCGGCTGGCCTCTCGGCCGTCCTGAACGGGCGCCGCGAAGTGGGTACGCAGCTTGTGGCCGACAAGCGTTCGAACATCGTCAGCGCAACGGGCAGCACGGAAATGGGCCGCGCGGTCGGCGTGGAAGTGGCGCGCCGCTTCGGTCGATCGATCCTGGAACTCGGCGGCAACAACGCGGGCATCGTGACGAGCACAGCCGACATGGAGCTCGCGCTGCGCGGCATTTTGTTCTCGGCCGTCGGCACGGCAGGCCAGCGCTGCACGTCGCTGCGCCGCCTGTTCGTGCACGAGAGCGTCTATGACGAGACCGTCGCCCGACTCAAGACGTTCTACGGCAAGGTCAAGATCGGCAACCCGCTCGAGGCGGGCACGCTGATGGGGCCGCTCATCGACGCGCAGTCGTTTGAGCGCATGCAGTCGGCGCTCGCGCAGGCGAAAGCGGAGGGCGGTACGGTGTTCGGCGGCACGCGCCATGCGGTGGAGGGCTATGAGGGCGGGTACTACGTCAAGCCGGCGATCGTCGAAATGCCCTCGCAATCGCCGATCGTGCTGACGGAAACCTTTGCGCCGATCCTCTATGTCATGAAGTACCGCGAGTTCGGCGAAGCGGTGGAAGCGAACAACGCCGCGCATCATGGCCTGTCGTCTTGCGTGTTCACGAACGACCTGCGCGAAGCCGAGCGCTTCACGTCCGCTTCGGGCAGCGATTGCGGCATTGCGAACGTGAACATCGGGCCGAGCGGTGCCGAGATCGGCGGCGCATTCGGCGGCGAGAAAGAGACGGGTGGCGGCCGCGAATCGGGTTCCGACTCGTGGAAGGCCTACATGCGCCGCGCGACCAATACCGTCAATTACTCGTCGGCACTGCCGCTTGCCCAGGGCATCGATTTCTCGATTGCCTGACGCCCGGTTGCAGGCAGGCGGCGCGTGCGCTTGCGCGCGCCGCCGTCGTCGACTCCCGTTGCGAGGCCACCTCGCACACGCATCACGCTTTACATGGAGCATGTTGTGAGATCACAAGTCGTTATCGTCGGCGGCGGCGTCATCGGCAGTTCGATCGCCTACTTCCTGCGCAAGACGGACCCCACGGTCGCGGTCACGGTCATCGAGCGCGATCCGACGTATGCGAAGTCGTCTTCGGCGTTGTCGGCTGCATCGATTCGTCAGCAGTTCTCAACGCCGCTTTCGATCGAGATGTCGCTGTACGGCATCGCGTTTCTGCGGCAGATCGGCGAATTGCTCGAGGTCGACGGCACGCAGCCCTCGATCGATCTGCATGAGGGCGGCTATCTGTTTCTCGCGACGCCCGCGGGCGAATCGACGCTGCGCGAGAATCATGCGTTGCAGACTTCGCTCGGTGCCGATATCGGCCTGCTCGATCGTGCAGCGCTCAAAGCAACGTTCCCGTGGTTGAACGTCGAGGATTTGACTTGCGGCGCATTCGGCCGGACCGGCGAAGGCTGGTTCGACGGCTACGGGCTCGTGCAGGCGCTGCGCAAGAAGGCGCAGGCGCTCGGTGCGCGATACGTGGCCGCCGATGTCGTCGAACTCGTGCGAGAAGGCCGGCGCGTGACGCATGTCGTGACGCAAGACGGCGAGCGCTACGCGTGCGACACGATGGTGAACGCCGCGGGGGCCTGGGCACGCAAGCTGTCCGTGATGATGGGCATCGAGATCCCGGTCCATGCACGCCGCCGCAGCATCTTCAATGTCTCGTCGCCCGCGCGCCTCTCGCCGTGCCCGTTGCTGATCGATCCGACCGGCGTCTACTTCCGGCCCGAGGGCAAGACCTATATTTGCGGCACGTCGCCGAGCCCCGAGAACGATCCCGACGACCTGCCGCTCGACGAAGTCGATCACGATCTGTTCGACGAAGTGATCTGGCCGACGCTCGCGAACCGGGTGCCGGAGTTCGAAGCGTTGCGTGTGGAGAATTGCTGGTCCGGCTACTACGAATACAACGTGTTCGACCATAACGCCATCATCGGTTATCACCCCGATATCGACAATTGCATCTTCGCGAACGGCTTCAGCGGCCATGGCCTACAGCAAGGTCCGGCGACGGGGCGCGGCGTGAGCGAGCTGATTCTTTCGGGTGCCTACACATCGCTCGACCTGTCGTCGCTCAGTTGGTCCCGTGTGCTCGAAGATCGGCCGATCGTCGAAAAGAACGTCGTGTAGGACACCCGACATGTACGCATTCACGAAGCCCTTCGAAAACCCGGCCGGCTCTCCGATACGC
>CBJMQH010000352.1:0-5893 GCA_966431825.1 uncultured Trinickia sp. | reverse complement strand
GTATTGCAGATACAGCTGGCTGAAATTTATACCAGGATTCGGCTCTTTGATACCGGCATTCGACTCATGCTGGAAACGGAAGCCGACCTGGTACTGCTGACGACTGCCAAACTGTGCGCCGATCCCGACCGTCTCGGCGAATTGAAATGCGCTCGACAGGTTGTAATCGTAAGTGACGCGCGTATGCGAGATCACGCGCACGCCTGCACCGGCTTCGATGTATGGGCGAATCGCGCCCGAATCCTTGATGAACCGCAGCATCGGTGAAGCGCCGAATTCGTAGATACTTGGATTCGGCGAAGATTCTCCGACGTGCCAATAGGCGACATGCGCCTCGCCGACCAGCGAGAAGTGCCAACCGCCGATATGCCACCATTCGAGCCCCGGGTCCCAGACGAGACCGAGGTCGGCCTTCTTCACATCGTGTCGCGCGCTGCCGCCGGCCAACTGCAATCCGAGCGTGCCGGCGTGCGCTGCCGACGCGACGCCGCACAGCAGGGCCGCCGCCATCCACTTCGCGGCGCGTTGGTGCGGGGCACGTGCTTCGTCGTTCTTTTTCATCGACATACTCACTCCGTGGGACAGAGGTGGGACGTCCTAATGAATCCGTACCCTCGGGGGCCGGATCCGAAGCGCGCATCATCTTACGTGAGGAGAATCCATTGGGCGTGCCGTTTCCTGCAACACATTTGTGCTAGTCCGGAAACGCCGCGCCGTGCTCGCAGCTCGTTTGCCATAGAACACCGGGATCGCCCCCCCGGCCCGCATGGCCCAGCAGTCCGCCCCCTTTTTTTCAGTGTAGGCTATCGAAACCCAATTTTCGATAGAAATTCGCGGAACTTCATACCCATGGGGCGCTCCAAGGTTTAGCACTCGATTCCACGGAGTGCTAATATCCTTCCGTGGAATCGGGCTTGTGCCGAATGCAGTCATCAGAATTTCGAGGAGTTTCCCAGGTGAGCCACGCAATGACCCTTCCGAATACGTTGAGCCCGGCGTCCGCTAAGGCCGCGTCGGCAGGTGCACTGATGCTCGCACCGTCCGCGATGCTGCCGGGTCAGCTCGGCAACATCGACGCGTACATTCAGGCGGTGAACCGCATTCCCATGCTGAGCGCGGCGGAAGAACGCCAGTTCGCCACCGAATACCGCGAGCAGAACAATCTCGACTCGGCCCGCCGGCTCGTGCTGTCGCACCTGCGGCTCGTCGTGTCGATCGCCCGCAATTACCTGGGATACGGTTTGCCGCACGCCGACCTGATTCAGGAGGGCAACATCGGCCTCATGAAGGCCGTCAAGCGGTTCGATCCCGAGCAAAACGTGCGCCTGGTCTCGTATGCGATCCACTGGATCAAGGCCGAGATCCACGAATACATTCTGCGCAACTGGCGCATGGTGAAGGTGGCGACGACGAAGGCGCAGCGCAAGCTGTTCTTCAATCTTCGCAGCCACAAGCAGGGCCTGCATGCGTTCACGCCCGAAGAGATCGACGGTCTCGCGAAGGAATTGAACGTCAAGCGCGAAGAAGTGACGGAAATGGAAACGCGCCTGTCGGGTGGCGACGTCGCGCTCGAAGGCCAAGTCGAGGACGGCGAGGAGTCGTACGCCCCGATCGCCTATCTCGCCGATTCGCACAGCGAACCGACGGCCGTGCTCGCCGCGCGTCAACAGGACAAGCTTCAGACGGACGGTATCGCGCAAGCGCTCGACTCGCTCGACGCGCGCAGCCGCCGCATCATCGAGGCGCGCTGGCTGAACGTCGACGACGACGGCTCGGGCGGCTCGACGCTGCACGAACTGGCTGACGAGTTCGGCGTCTCGGCCGAGCGGATCCGTCAGATCGAAGCCAGTGCGATGAAAAAGATGCGCACCGCGCTCGCCGCGTACGCCTGATCAGGCGCCCGCAGGCTGGAAGGCCGCCTCCGCCTGCAGCCGTTCGAGCGCAGCCGCCGTCCAGCAAGTCCCGCCCTTCAAACGGCGGGATTTTTTATTGGCGAACGGATGGGCGCAGGGCACGGCACGCAAACCTGCGCACCGCGCCCGGCTTGGGTTTTCGTCAGATCGGCTGCGGTGCCGCGCCGCCGGCGGCCGGCAGCCGCGTGGACAGCTGCTGCGCATAGCGCTGCGCCGCCGCTCCGCAGACGATGTGGAACGTATCGGCCGACACCCAGGCCACGTCGAGCGCGGACAACCGCGCCCGATCCACCGCCGACGGATCGCGGACGACGACGCGCAGCCGCGTCGTGGCCACCGCGTCGAGCGAGGCAACGTTCGTCGCGCCGCCGAACACGGCGAGCCAGCGCATCGGATCGGGGTCGAGCGGCCCGGCCTGACCGTCGGCCGCACCCGACGCAGCCGCACTGCCTGCCCCTGCGTTCGCCACCCCTGCCGCACGCGGCGCGTCGCCCGCCAGCGCTGCCCGGATTTCATCGGCGATGATATCGGCTTCCGGTCCGATCACGACCTGCACATTGCCCGCACCGCGCTTGAGCACGCCGCGCGCGCCGATTGCCTTCAAATCGTTTTCCGACACCTTCGCCGAATCGACGACTGACAGACGCAGGCGCGTCGTGCAGGCATCGCCGAGCGTCAGGTTCGAAGCGCCGCCGAGCGCCGCGATGTAACGTGCCGCACGCGGCGCTGCCGCACCTGCCGTCGGTGCGACAGAGCCACCCGCTGCGTACGAATCGACTTGCGCTTCGGCTGTGGCCGGCTCACGGCCCGGCGTGGCCATGTTGAACTTGCGAATGAAGAAGCGGAACAGACCGTAGTAGACCCCGGCATAAACGAGCCCGATCGGGATCGCGAGCCAGCCCTTCGTCGACAAGCCGTAATTGAGCACGTAATCAATCGCACCGGCCGAAAACGTGAAGCCGAGATGGATGCCGAGCGCCTGGCAGATCGCAAGCGAAAGCCCGGTCAGCACGGCATGGATCACGTAGAGCACCGGCGCGAGAAACATGAAGCTGAACTCCACGGGCTCGGTCACGCCGGTCAGGAACGACGTGAGCGCCATCGAGAAGAGCAGGCCGCCCACCATGGCGCGCCGCTCCTTCGGGGCCTCGTGCAGCATCGCAAGACACGCTGCAGGCAGACCGAACATCATGATCGGAAAGAAGCCCGTCATGAAGCCGCCCGCGGTCGGATCGCCTGCGAAGAAGCGATGCAGGTCGCCCGTGACGGCAGCACCGCCGCCCGGCGGCGTAAACGTGCCGAACACGAACCACGCGAGCGAATTGATGATGTGGTGCAAGCCCGTGACGAGCAACAGCCGGTTGAGCGTGCCGTAGACGAATACGCCGATTGCGCCAGCCGTCGTCAGCCAATGCCCCGTTGCATCGATGGCGAGCTGAACCGGCTGCCAGACGTAGCCGAATACGATCCCGAGTACGACGCAGACGAGCCCGGTGATGATCGGGACGAAGCGCTTGCCGCCGAAGAACGCGAGGTAGTCCGGTAGCTTGATGTCCTTGTATCGGTTGTAGAGCAGCCCCGCGACAATACCGGCGACGATGCCCGAGAGCACCCCCATGTTCAGCTTGTCGTTGATGTCCTTCATCACGGCAATCTCGATCAGATAGCCGATCGCCCCTGCGAGCGCGGCCACGCCGTTGTTGTCTTTCGCGAACCCGACCGCCACGCCGATCGCAAAGAGCAGCGGGAGATTGTCGAAGATCGTGCCGCCTGCGTCGGCGATCATCTTGATGTTGAGCACGTCGGACTGTCCGAGCCGCAGCAAGATGCCGGCGACGGGCAAGACCGCAATCGGCAGCATCAGCGCCCTGCCCAGGCGCTGCACCTTCAAGAACGGGTTCGCATCCATTCACTTCCTCCAGTTGGTCGTCACGCGTAGTACTTTTAATCAACCACAATTGCGAAATCGAACGCTTTTTCTCCTTCCCAATAGTTGGGAATACTAATCAAGCGGCCAGATCTCGCGGCTTGCTGCTCTTACCGCCTGCGCCGAGTCGAGCGCCAGGATGTCCTGGGCGCGCTGCCGGCACAGCTGATAATCGAGGTGGCGAACGCGCGCCTTGACGGTCGGGACGGCAACGGGGTCGACCGACAATTCGGTGACACCGAGCCCGACGAGCACCGGCACCGCGAGCGGATCGCCGGCGAGCGCACCGCAGACGCCCACCCACTTGCCGTGCTTCGCGGCGCCTTGCGTGGTGAGGTCGATCAAACGCAGCACGGCCGGGTGCAGACCGTCCGCCTGCGCGGCCAGATCGGCCTGGCAGCGATCCATCGCGAGCGTGTACTGCGTGAGGTCGTTCGTGCCGATCGAGAGGAAGTCGGCATGACGCGCGAGCTGATCGGCCAGTAGCGCTGCCGAAGGCACCTCGATCATCACGCCCACCTGGATCGGGTCCTTGCGCCCTGCGGCCCGTGCGAGTTCGTCGATGCGGGCGCGCAGCCGCACGAGCTCGCCCATGTCCGTCACCATCGGCAGCAAGATGCGCACGGCGCCGTGCGGCGCGACGTCGATGAGCCCCTTGAGCTGATCGTCGAGCAAGTCCGGACGCAGCTGCGCGAGCCGGATCCCGCGCAAGCCGAGCGCCGGGTTCGTCTCGTGCGGCAGCGTCAGATACGGCACCTCTTTGTCCGCGCCGACATCGAGCGTGCGGATGATCGCCGAGCGTCCGTCGAGCGCATCGACGATCGCCTGATAGCTGCGGCGGTGCTCGTCGGCGCTCGGCGCCGTTTCGCGGTGAATAAACAGCAGCTCGGTGCGCAGCAGGCCGACCGCGTCGGCACCGTTTTCGATCGCGCAGCGGGCATCGTCGAGCGTCGCGATGTTGGCCGCCACCTCGATCGAACGACCATCGGTCGTCGCAGCAGCCTCCTGCGACAAACGCCGGTTTGCCTCACGCACGCCGGCCAGGCGCTGGCGTTCGAGCCGTGCACGTTCGACGTCGAGCGCCGTGGGCGCATATTCGAGCCGCCCCGCGCTCGCGTCGACGACCACCTGCGTGCCGTCAGGAATCGCATGCAATGCATCGCCCACCGCCACGAGCGCCGGAATGCCGAGCTGGCGCGCGATGATCGCCGCATGCGAGGTGGCCCCGCCGCCCGCCATCACGATCGCGCAGACGCGCTCGCGGTCGAGCGAAGAAAGATCGCTCGGCGTGAATTCGTTGGCGGCGAGCACGGCCTCGGCCGGCAGCGTACGCGACGTCGGGTTGGCGAGCCCGAGCGCGCGCAACACGCGCTTTTCGATATCGCGCAGATCGGCCGCGCGCTCGGCGAGCAGCAGGTCTTCGACGTCAGCGAGCACGGCGATCTGCGCGCGGATCGCTTCGCGCCAGGCAAACCCCGCGCTCTTGCCAAGACTGATCAGATCGCGCGCGGCGTCGATCAACGTCGGATCTTCGAGCAGCACACGGTGCACCGCGAAGATGCCCGCTTCGCCCACGGCCCCGCGCTGCGAGGCGTCGCGCACGGTCAGGTTGAGCTCGGCATCAACGCTCGCGAGCGCACGATCGAGCAGCCGGCTCTCCGCCGCCGACGTACCGGCCGCATGCTCGGGCGGCGTGAGCTCGGCGTCGTCCCAGCGGACCAATGTGCCTACCGCAATACCCGGCGCAGCACAGACGCCCGCGAGCGTGTTCGGATCGAGCGGCACACCGGTGGCCGGACGCGCATTGGGCGCCGGCGATTTCATTCGTGCCGGGGTCTCTTCGAGTTCGCCGTGCACCTCGCGCAGCAGCTCGCGCGTCACGGCTTCCACGGCGCGCTGCGCGTCCGGTCCGGTCGCCGTCACTTCGACATTGGCCCCCTCTCCTGCACCGAGCCCAAGCAGACCGACCACGCTCAGTACGTTCGCGCGACGCCCTGCATGGTGGACTTCGACGTGCGCGTTCAAGCCGCGCGCAGCATCGCGCTCAGCGACG
>CBJMQH010000351.1:0-5897 GCA_966431825.1 uncultured Trinickia sp. | reverse complement strand
CGCCGCGACGATCACGCCGCCCGGATCGACGCTCGCAAGCGGTCCTGCGGCAGGGCCTGCAAGGCCGGTGCAGAACCACCACGGCACGCCGTTCATGGCCGGAACCACCAGGGTATGCGGGGTGAGCAGCGGCGCAATTGTCCGCGCGACTTGGGTGAGCCCGGGCGCCTTGACGGCAATGATCACGATATCCTGCGGACCGAGCTCGTCCGCATTGTCGCTGGCGCGCGCCGGCGCCTGCACGCGAAATGTTTCTCAAGGGGCTGTTCACGAATCTGCTGAACCCTAAAGCGCTGCTGTTCTGTTCGGTGTTGCTGCCGCAGTTCGTGCGGCCGGCGGCCGGGCCGGTCGCCTTGCAGGTGACTGCGCTCGGCATCGTGCTCGTCGTGACCGGTATGGTTTTCGACGCGCTCTACGCGTTCGGTGCCGCGCGCATCGCTCGCTTGCTGCGCGCCCACCCGCTGGCGCAAACGCTGCAGCGCTGGACCTTCTCGGCCGCGCTGATCGGCTTCGCGCTGCGCCTGTCGCTCGACTGAAGGCAAGGGCGCTGCCCGCCCCCCCTTTCGGGCGCGCGCAGCGCGTGGGCCTCAATTGCCGCGGGGCCGCCCCAGATAGTCGAATTTGCCAAGCTCCACGCCGTTATGGCGGAGGATGTCGTACGCGGTCGTCGTGTGGAAGAAGAAGTTCGGCAAGGCAAAGTGCAGCAGGTAGTTCATGCCCTCGAACTCGATGTTGCCAGTGCGCATCGTCAACGTCACTTGCCGCGATTCCGTGCCGTCGATCTGCGTCGCTTCCACTTCCTTCAAAAAGGCGATCGTTTTGTCGATGCGCGCATAGAGTTCGTCGAACGTCGTTTCGACATCCTCGAATTTCGGCGGCTCGATGCCTGCCAGTCGCGAGATGCAGAACTTGGCGGAATCCGACGCAATCTGGACCTGACGCACGAGCGGGTGCATGTCCGGATAGAGCCTGCAGGCGAGCAGTACCGACGGCTCGATGTTTTTTGCCGCCGCGTGGTCCTGCGCCTTCTTCAGGATGGCGCTGAGGTTTGTCAGTCCTCGCACGAAGACGGGCACTGACGCTTGATACATGGACAGGGTCATTTCGGTCTTCCTTTCGTTGTGATTCGACGGCGCTGCACGAAAGGCATCCGGGCGCGGCTTGCGCGCGCGGACAGCGCTATGGCAGTGCCGCGAGCATGATATGCCGGTTCGGGATTGTGCGCAGGGCAGCGCCCGCAAGCCGTCAAGCGGCTACCTTGCTTGGCGATCGGATCAGGAAGGAAGCGCGAGCAAGCGCGTGCCCGGGGGCCGTGCTCAATCGTCCACGCCGGCCACGCGTTCGAAGAACCGCTGGTATTGGCGGCGGCATGCGGCCCATCCGAAGGCATCACGGGCGCCATCGGGCCCGCCCGTCTTTGCACGCGTCGGCCATTCGCGTTCGACCTTTTCCACGAGCGCAGGCAACTGCGCGATGTCATCGAACAACAGCACGTTGTCGAACTTCGTCGCTGCCCACGTCATGAACGGCGTCGCACGGGAGATGACGACCGGTACACGGCCGATTGCCTGAAAGAACGCCCCGCTCACGAGCATCGATTCGGCGGCGTGAGGCAGAATCATCACGTCCGTGGCGCTGATGCGTGCTTCGAACTCTTCGTCCGACAGGAACCGTGCTTCGATCTGCACCGCATCGGCCAACGTTCTGCGCGCAACAATCGCGCGCAGCTTTCCGACGTACTCCTCACTGCCTTTTCCGGCAATCAGCAAACGCGACTGCGCAGGCCAGACGTCGAGTACCGCGTCGATTTTCTTGTAGGGCCGCACTTCGCCCAGCAGCGTGAAGACCGGCTTTGCGTTTTCGCTGCCGCGCGCGGCCATCCGGTGCCCGGGTACGTCCCAGTAGACCGGGTGGGGGAGGAACTGCGCGTCGTACTGATCTTCGAAATTCGGTGCGTGCACGACCCGGAAGTCCGACAGGCGCCGGATCAGACCGATGAGCTTCATCGACACGTGCCGCATCCGGCCCGCCGAATCATGCACCGCGTGATCGTGAACGAAATAGACAACCTTCGCGCGCCCGAGGCACATGAGCAGGCAATAGAACGCGAAGAGTGCGCAGCCGCTCGGAGAGAGCATGACCTGTGCGCCCTTGCGACGGAAAGCCCGCAACTCGAGCCAATGAAAGACGACGATCGTCTTCGAGCGGAACAGGTGGAAAAATGCGCCGCTCATCAGGTTCTTGACCGAGAGCGGTTGCACGTCGTAGCCGAGATCGCGAAACAGCGCTTTCTGAATTTCGATGTAGGTGTTGTGCGCCAGGTTGTACGGCGAGAGCAGGATTCTAAGACGCAGCCCCTGACTCGCCTGCGCCTCGTGCACCGCGTTGGGCTGTGGTTGTTCCACAAACTGCGTCATGACCGTTTTCTCCATTGAGCCTCACCCGAACCCGCCCGCATACCCCGACTATCCCATTACACGGCCTTGACACGTATCGAACCATAGCCGTATTCGTACGGCGCTTGTAAGGTCAAAAGCGCCGAACAAATGGCGCAATTTGCGGAAGGTCCGATCGGTTCGGCGTGCGGAGCGCCGAACCGCGGACAGGTTCTCCGGCCCCATCGGCGCAGGGCCGGTCTGCCGTGATCAGCGTGAAGACGTCAGCCGCGTTTCCGGCACCGGCTCGTTCGCGGCATGCTCGGATGCGTTGCTGCCGCGCTTGAAGATCGCTGCGAACAGGCCGTGGCGCCATGCAAGGAACGTGAGTACGGCGCTGAGCGTGGACTCGCCGATGACGCGCGCGCACGCCATGCCGATCGCACCGAAGTGCGGTGCCAGGAACAGGGCGCAAGTCAGGTTGATGACGCCGGAGATCGCACCCGCAACGGCAAGCAGGCGGTCTTTCTTGCGTGGCACGAACAAGTAGAAGCCAACGAACTGGTTGAACGCCGAGAACGGGAACATCCATGCGAGCGTCTGCAGTACGTGTGCACTCGGCTTGAAAGCAGCGCCGAGGATGATCGGCATCAGCAACGGGGACAGGATGAGTCCACCCGCGAGTGCGAGGAAGCCGTAGCCCATCAGGAAGGTCGCGCCGCGGCGGCTCGTTGCGCGCGCCCCGTCGTGATCGCCCTGCGCGAGTTGGCGCGAGATCGTCGGAATGAACACCTGGGCAGCAGGTCCCATCAAGCTCAGGCCGATTGTCGCGAAGCGCTCGGCGGCGCCGAAGTAGCCGACTTGCTGCGGCGTGGACAGCAGCGTCAGCAGGTAAGTGGACGATGCGGTCAACACCGCGGAGCCGGCCGAGTAGCAAAAGAGCATCGTCGAGTCGCGAATCAGGTGAACGATGCCAGACTTGACGAGACGCGGCAGGCCTACTTCGCGGGTCGCGAGCCAATAGGCGACGCTCGTCGAGCAGATCCCGGCGATGAGGATGCTGCCCAACACCCACGTGGAATCGGCCGGACCCCGTACGAGCGACAGCACGAGCACCAGACTGATGGCGAACCCCATGACTTCGAGATTGATTGGCGTCCGGAAGCGCTGAAGCCCCTGGAACAGCCAGCCGAGATTGCAGGTGTTCACGAGGCCGAGGCCGGTAGCGAGAATACCGATCAGCGGCCGCTGCGAGAGCACGGGCGAGCAGAACGTAGCGGTCACGCCCACGATGAGACCGATCGCGCCTGTCAATAGGCGCACGCTCGTGTGCAGAGAGAAGATCGCGTTGTGCTCGCCTTTCGTGTGGACCTTCGAAATTTCGCGCATGCCGACAACGGTGAAGCCGTAGCTCGACAGCATCCACACGACGTTCATCAACGACATCGCCGCGAGCACGCGACCGTACTCGGCAACGCCGAGCACTCGGCCATAGAACGGAATCACGACGAGGAGGTACAAATACCTCATCACGTATCCGCCATAGACAAACGCCAGAATGCGTACGTTTTCCTTTTTGTCCATGCCTTGTTTTCCCACCACCGCGAAAGACGGTCGGCCGAACGGCGGCCGACGATGAATGTGAAGCCCGTACGAGGACGCGCGAAACGGCGGTCCGGCGCCGCGCTGTGCGCTCTTGACCGCCCTGCTATTCGATATGCAGGCATGAATGCCGCGGGCGTCGGGCGCGTTGGCCATGTGAGGGCGCACGGCGGTCGGTCAGGGGCAGGGACGGCACAGGCACCGTCCGACCCGCTGCGGGACTGTTGCAGTGCAGAATAAGCGAGGTCGTGCGCTTCGGTTATGCGGCCGACCCAAAATCCCGAACTGTTGGCCGATTTCTTCGAATGCATACACGCACGCGTCATGCCTTTCGCGCCGCGCGCTTGGCAATCGGGCACGGGGCGGGAAGCGTTCGCCAACGTATCAGGTTATCAATGGCAGGGGCGAAGCCGCACGGAACGACCGAAAGTGACGAATCATTGGCGTCTTTACGCTGAGATGAGTTCAGTCGGGTCGACAGCGCCGGCGGCGCAGAGCGCGCGCGAGGGTGTGCAAAGATGCGGCTGCCCGAGCCGGCCTCAAACGTCAGTTCACCAAAATAAAAAACCCCTGGGGCAAGGCACTTGCATGCCTTGCCCCAGGGGCGGTCTGCGCCGGCGCGGTGCCCGCGCGTTGCCCGCTTAGGCGTCGGGGTTCTGTGCGACGAACTGCTGGAACGTACCCCAGGTCGGCTGGAGCGGATTCAGATTCGAGTCGACGATCCCGTAGGTCGTATCACCGCTCATCAGTTCGTAGTACATGACCGACTCGACACCCTGCGTCTTGCGGGCCGCGTAGAACTCCGTCAGCTGCTGCGAGACGTAGCCTGCGCGGAACGTTTCCGTGTTGATAGGGTTGGCGTTCCATTCGGTGATCATGAACGGCACACCATAACGTGCCTTGCAGTAGGCCGGCAGGTTGAACGTCGGGCCTGCACCGTCCGAGCCGATGTTGAAGATATCGCCGTACGGCTGGTAGTTGTGCCACGTCGTGATATCCCAGCGCACGGTCGGATAGCCGCTCGTGCCGTCCGGCTGTTGACCGTCCCAGAGCATGTCGGACGCCGCGATGTCCGCCACCGTGAAGTTGATGCCGCAACGGGCGGTAGGCTGGACCGACTTGACGCCGGCGATCATGCCACGCATCAGCCCGCGCAGGATCGGCCAGTTCGTGTTGTTGTAGCAGCTGCGCGAGGTGCCGGCGTAGGCGGTGTTCAGCACGATTGCGGAGTCGCGCGTCAGCTCGTTGCCGCATTCGTAGGTTGTCACGCCGTAGGGCGCCAGCTGCGTTGCAATCGACGCAGCTTGCTGGAAAGCCGCGTTGTAAGCCGCCGTTTCGCTCGTGTACAGCACCTTGTTCGTGTCGTAGAGGCTGATGCCCAGGCATACGAACAAGTTGAGGTTCGTGCCTTGGAACGCCTTGGCCAGGTTCAGCGTCTTTGTCATCATCAACGCGTCGGTCCACGTCGTGACGCGATAGGTCGTGCAGCCGAGCGCGTTCAGTGCCGCGACGATCTGCGTCGGCGTGTACGGGTAGTCCGAGTGACCGTTCATGCCGTAGAAGCCGCCCGTCTTCGCGACAGCCGCGATACGCGGGTCGGACGTGGCCTTCCATGTACCGTCGAACGCCATCACGTAGAACTGGCCGCTCGAAGTGGCTTGGTAGACCATGCCGCCGTACCAGAGCAGCGAAGCCACGTTGAACGCGTTCAGATCCTTGACGCCGTTCTTGTAGACGTAGCCACTCGAGAGCGTCCACTTATTGTTCAATTGGTCGACGATCGCAGCTGCGGGCGGGACGACCGTGCCATCGGCCGACACCGTGCCGAGGCGCGGGTCGAAGCACTTGACCCACGACGAACCCGTGTACTGATAGAACTGGCCGCTCGTGTTTTGCTGGTACACGTAGTTGTTGTACCAG
>CBJMQH010000350.1:0-5950 GCA_966431825.1 uncultured Trinickia sp. | reverse complement strand
CCTGCCATATCGCGCTCGACCCCGAAGCGCTGGCGGATGGCAGACGCGTCGTCGCAGTCATCGATCGCGGCTGGTTTCGCTTCATCGTCGAGGCTTTCGGGGCAGCCGGGCACCGTAATCTGCGTGCGGTCCCGGTCACGCGCTGCCTGCCGTCGGCGCGCGCCGGCGACGGGCTCGAAGCGATGGCCGCATTGGCGGAGGCGAGCGCCGACGAGGCCGCTGCTGCAACGGCCGGCGGTACTGCGGCTTCGGCGCCGGAAGGCACCGGCGCGCAGACCGCCACGACGGCTGCAGTTGCCGACGTGGCACCGCTCGTTGCGGCGGTGCTCGGCACCGTCGCACAGACGGCGCCAGCCATCCTCGTCGAGGCTGAGTCCGGATCGGCGCCGCCACCAGCGTCGGAAGGCGAGCCGCGTGTCGAGGTGGCACTCACGCGGGGCAGCTTCGGCGAAGGGCTTGCGGTTCCCGTTTCCGCGCTCGGCACAACACTTGCGGCCTTGGCCGGCAGCGCTAGCCTGTCGTTGTTCGAACTGACGGAGCTGCCGAGCAGCGAGCCGGTACTGGCTGCGGAATCGAGCGCGGCGCACAGCGTGCACGTGCGCGAGCTGACCGGCGCACAGCCGTTGCCGTTCGAGACGCTCGCCCGCAATGCGCTCGCGAGCCGCCTCGATCTGTGCCAGTTCGAGTTCGAGTCGCGGCCCTGGCGGCTCGACCGCAAAACGCTGCGGCGCTTGCGTTTGCCGATCGCATTTGCCGTGGCGGCGTTGCTCGTTGCCGTGGTCGGAGCGAACGTGCAGTGGATGATGCTTGCGCGCGAGCGCGATGCGCTCAATGCGCAGATGACCGAGTTGCTGCTCAACGCATTTCCGAAGACGACGGTCGTGCTTGACCCGGCGCAGCAGATGGGCCGCCAGCTCGAGCAGTTGCGCATGGCCGCCGGGGAGCTGTCGCCCGACGATTACCTCTCGCTCGCGGCTCGCTTCGAGCGCTCGCTCGGTGCCCTGCCCGTCAACGGTATCGCTGCACTGGACTACCAGGGGCGCAAGCTTGCCGTGTCGTTCAAGCCCGAGGTCAAGCCCGATCCGGCGTTCGTCCAGCGGCTGGCTCAAAACGGCCTGTCGGGCGAGATCGATACGAACACGGGCAAGTGGGTCATCCGAAACGGGAGTGGGCAATGAAGATGGCGGTCGTCGCAAACGCGTGGGAAGCGTTCTGGGAACCGCGCACCGCGCGCGAGAAGATGCTGCTCGGTTGGGGCGGCGCGGTGCTCGCCGTCGCGATCGCGTATTCGGTGCTGTGGGCGCCGGCCGAAGCGGGCCGGGCGAACCTGCATGAAACGCTGCCGACCATGCATCGTCAACTCGCGCAGATGACGGCGCAGGCGGACGAGGCGCGCGCGCTCGCGCCGGCCGCGCAAGGCGCGGCGCCGACGGGGGGCGCGCTGCGCGATGCACTGACGGCGTCGCTGACGCAAGGGGGCTTCGCCAACGCGCAGGTCCAAATGGCGGGCGATGCCGTTCAAATCGTTCTCAAGAACGCTTCCTTCCCCGCCTGGACGATGTGGCTCGACGAAACGCGCAAGCAGTTCAAGGTGCATGTCATCGAAGCTCACGTGACCGCACTGCCGGCGGATGGTCAGGTCGATCTGACCGCCTCGCTGCAGCCGGCGGCCGCCGCGAAGCCGGCACAGTGACGGCGGGCGTGCGGATGAACATCTGGTTGCGGCGCCTCTTGGCCGCTTTGCCGTGGCTCGTTGTCGCGCTGCTCTCTTGCGGCATCACGCTCGTCGCGATGATGCCGGCGGCGTGGATCGCCCCGCAGTTCGAGAAGGCGACTGAGGGGCACGTGAACCTGATCGATCCATCGGGATCGCTGTGGAGCGGTTCGGCGACGCTGATGCTCGCAGCCGGCACCGACGCTACGGCCGGCACGCTGCTGCCTGGGCGAATCGAATGGCATACGGCCTTCTGGCCGCTCTTCGCAGGTCGCGTTTCGATGCGCATGCGTCATACGCGAGCGATGCCCGAGCCCGTCACCGTCGAAGCGAGCCCGCGCAGCGCGATGCTTTCCTCGGGCGACATTGCGGTCCCCGCCGCCTTGCTGACGGGGCTCGGCGCGCCATTCAACACGCTCGATCTGCACGGTGCCGTCGATCTGGCATGGAGCGACTGGCGCGTGATCAACGGGCATCCGTTCGGAACGATGACCGTGACGCTTGTCGATATGACCTCGCGCGTCTCGCAGGTGAAGCCGCTCGGTTCGTATCGCGTGGTCTTCCAGGCACAGGGGGCGAGCTCGACGATCGATCTGTCGACGCTCAAGGGGCCGCTGATGTTGAGCGGTCACGGAACCTTGTCAGGCGGTGCGACCACTTTCCATGGCGAAGCGAGCGCGCAACCGGAAGCACGCGACAACCTCGCCGGCTTGCTGAACGTCATCGGGCGGCCCACTGGCGGCCCGACGATCGCGCTCGACTACATGCACTGAACGGATCGCGTCGCGGGGTGGCTCAGTCGCGAGCCATCTGCGTCGCGTCCCACCCGCCGCCCAGCGCCTTCACAAGCCCGACCGACGACACCATGCGTTGTCCCGCGAGGCTCGCGAGCTTCTGCTCGGCCGAGAAGGCCGTCGTTTGGGCGGTGAGTACGGTGACGTAATCGACGGTACCTGCCCGGTACTCGTTCGTAACGATCGCGAGCGCCTGGCGTGCCGAATCGACGGCCTCGCGCTGGAGAACGATCTCCTGCGCGAGAATCCGCTGCGACGCGAGGTTGTCTTCGACATCCTGGAAGGCGGCGAGGACGGTCTGGCGATACACGGCCACCTGCTGGTCGTACGCGGCGCGCGCGGCTTGCGTTTGAGCGTGGCGCAGGCCGCCGTCGAACAGCGTAGCGGCCAGCGTCGGCCCGACCGTCCAGAAACGCGACGGCAGCGTGAAAAGCTGCGAGAGTACGGAGCTCTCGAAGCCGCCTTGCGCGGATAGCGTGAGCGACGGGAAGTAGGCAGAGATGGCGACGCCGATCTGCTCGTTTGCGGCCGCTGCCTTGCGCTCCGCTGCTGCAATGTCGGGGCGCCGCTCGAGCAGCGCCGAGGGCAGCGTGACCGGCACGACCGGGGGCTCGGCATCGAGCGGAATCGGCGGAATCGAGAACGTTGAAGCCGGTTGGCCCACGAGCACCGCGATCGCGTGCTCGTCTTGCGCGCGCGCGACGCCGTTGTCCACGGCCGCCGATTGTGCCGATTGCAGCTGGGTCTGCGCTTGCAGCACATCCGAGCGCGCGGCGACGCCCTGCGCGTAGCGGTTCTGCGTCAGCTTGAGCGCTTGCGTATAAGCCTGGACCGTATCGTCGAGCAGCTTTTGCTGAGCGTCGAGTGCGCGCAGCTGGAAGTAGGTCTGCGCGAGCGTGGCTTGTGCAGATAGGCGCGCGTTCGCGAGATCGGCAGCGGCGGCTTGCTGCCCCGCCTCCTGCGCCGAGACGGTCCGGCTTACCTTGCCCCACAGGTCGGGTTCCCACGACGCGTCGAGCGACGTGCTGAACGTATTGCCGACACGCGACACGCTGGAAGTGGAGCCTGTCGATGTACTGCCCGAAGACGAACGGGTAAGCTGCTGGCCCGCGCGCGAAGCGCTGGCCGACAGACCGAGCGTTGGGAAGTAGGCTGCGCGGGCTTCGCCCACGAGCGCGCGCGCCTGGCGGTACGCCGCCGCATATTGGGCAACGGTCTGATTGGCTTCACCGAGCTGGTCGACGAGCGCATCGAGCCGCGCATCGCCGTACGCGTGCCACCAGGCGCCGCGATCGGCTCCATCGGCAGGCTCGGCGACCTTCCATCCGGCGGGCGTTTCATTATAGGCGTCCGGGACCGCGACCGCGGGCCGCTGGTAGTTCGGCCCCACCGCGCAGGCGCCGAGCGAAAGAGACAGCACAAGCGCGGCAGCCATCGCGGCCTGGCGGCCTGCGACGCGTGTCGAGGTTCGAAGCAGCATTCGGCGAAGCGACATACCGGTTGGGGCGAGCAGGCGAACGGTTGCAATGCGCCGATGGTAGCGCAGCCCCTGCCTCGCCTGCGTTACCGGACGTTACGCGCCGTTTCGATATGATTGCATAGATCACTATTGACATGTCAACCACTTGCCGCGATAGTTCCGCATCGAGACCGGCGGGCGAATGACGCCCCGCCGGATCAGTGCAATCGGAAAGGAGAAGGTTCCATGGCAGACGCGGTTTCCGCTGCCTCAGCAAGCCCGAGCGCGGCACCCGCCCCGCTGACCGGCGGCCGGCTTGCGCTGCTGACGGTCGGGCTGGCATTCGGCACGTTCATGGAGGTACTCGATACGTCGATCGCGAACGTCGCAGTGCCGACGATTTCGGGCAGTCTCGGCGTGGCGACGAGCGACGGCACCTGGGTCATTTCGTCGTACTCCGTCGCTGCCGCGATTGCCGTCCCGTTGACCGGATGGCTCGCGCGTCGTGTCGGCGAGGTGCGCCTGTTCACGTTGTCGGTGCTGGCGTTCACGCTGGCCTCCGCGCTCTGCGGCCTGGCCGCGAACTTCGAATCGCTGATCGCGTTCCGCCTGTTGCAGGGCCTCGTGTCGGGCCCGATGGTGCCGCTGTCGCAGACCATCCTCATGCGCAGCTACCCGCCGGAAAAGCGCGGGCTCGCGCTGGGCCTCTGGGCCATGACGGTGATCGTCGCGCCGATCTTCGGCCCCGTGATGGGCGGCTGGATCACCGATAACTACGCGTGGCCCTGGATCTTCTACATCAACCTGCCGATCGGCATTCTCTCTGCCACGTCGGCGTTCTTTCTGCTGCGCGGCCGCGAGACGAAGACGACGAAGCAGCGCATCGATGCCGTGGGACTCGGCCTGCTCGTCATCGGCGTCGGCAGCTTGCAGATGATGCTCGATCTCGGCAAGGACCGCGATTGGTTCAGCTCGCCGTTCATCGTCACGCTGGCCATCGTCGCCGCCATCGCGCTCGCCTTTCTGCTCGCCTGGGAGATTACCGACAAAACGCCCGTGATCGACCTGACGCTTTTCAGGGATCGCAACTTCGCACTGGGCGCATCGATCATCTTTCTCGGTTATATGGCGTTTTTCGGGTCGGTAGTGATCTTCCCGCTCTGGCTTCAGACCGTCATGGGCTATACGGCCGGTCTCGCCGGCCTCGCGACTGCGCCCGTCGGGCTCCTCGCGCTCGTGCTCTCCCCGCTGATCGGGCGCAACCTGCATCGCCTCGACCTGCGCATGGTCGCGAGCGTGGCCTTCATCGTGTTCGCCGGCGTATCGATCTGGAATTCGACGTTCACGCTCGACGTGCCTTTCGGCCATGTGATTCTGCCTCGGATCGTGCAAGGTATCGGCGTCGCCTGCTTCTTCGTACCCATGACGACGATTACCCTCTCGAGCGTAGCCGACGAGCGGCTTGCGAGCGCCTCGGGTCTCTCGAACTTCTTGCGTACGCTCGCCGGCGCGATCGGCACCGCGATCAGCACCACGTACTGGGAGAACGACGCGATCTATCACCACGCCGTGCTCACCGAGTCGGTCAGCAACTACGCGCAGAATACGCGCGCCTACAGCGACGCGCTGGCGGGCATCGGATACAGCGGCGGCGGCATTACCGCCCATCTGAACGAGATCGTGACGCAGCAAGGCTACATGATGGCGACGAACGACTTCTTCCGCATTTCCTGCGTGGCGTTCGTCCTGCTCGCCGGGCTGGTCTGGATCACCAAGCCCAAGCGCGGCGCCGGCGCGGCTATGGGGCATTGAAAGACCGCCGCGCACGGGCGGGTTGCCGCTGAATATCGCCGGTGTGAATATCGCCGGTGTCCCGGTGTCCCGGTGTCCCGGTGTCCCGGTGCCCGCTGCCCGGGCTATCGCTGCCCGGGCTGGTTGCCCGCTTTATTGCTTCGTGCGTGGTTTCACGAGCCCCGAGTCGAC
>CBJMQH010000349.1:0-5951 GCA_966431825.1 uncultured Trinickia sp. | reverse complement strand
AGGAAAGGGCGCAATTCTAGGCACCTTCCCGCCATGACGCAAGCGTTTTTTTGAGGCGTCTTTCGAGACGACGTAAGAACGGCCTGATCAGCGATGCTTGAACACCGGTTTGCGCTTCTCGAGGAACGCCGCCATCCCCTCTTTCTGGTCTTCGGTCGCAAACAGCGAGTGGAACACCCGGCGCTCGAACTGAATCCCTTCCGCCAAGGTCGTCTCGTACGCGCGATTGACCGACTCCTTCACCATCAACACGGCAGGCAACGGAAACTCGGCAATCGTTGCCGCGGCAGCCAACGCCTCATCGACGAGCGATGCAGCCGGCACGATGCGCGACACGAGCCCCGCACGCTCAGCTTCCTGCGCGTCCATGAACCGCGCCGTCAGACACATGTCCATGGCTTTCGCCTTCGACACCGCACGCGGCAACCGCTGCGTACCGCCGGCACCGGGCATCACACCGAGCTTGATTTCGGGCTGCCCGAACTTGGCCGTGTCCGCCGCGATCACGATGTCGCACATCATCGCGAGCTCACAGCCGCCACCCAGCGCGAAACCGGCCACGGCCGCAATGATCGGCTTGCGAATCGTACGGATCACCTCCCAGTTGCGCGTGATGTAGTCGCCGAGATAAGCATCCATATAGGTGTAGTTGGCCATCAAGCCAATATCGGCACCCGCAGCAAACGCCTTCTCGCTCCCCGTCAAGACGATCGCACCGATACCTTCGTCGGCATCGAACGCCTTCAACGCCGCCCCCAGCTCATCCATCAGCGCATCGTTCAGCGCATTGAGCGCCTTCGGCCGGTTCAACGTCACCAGTCCCACACGCCCACGCGCCTCAACCAGAATGTTTTCGTACGTCACTAGAGCCTCCTATTCTTCAGATCGATAAGGCACGAAAACCGTTTCGCGCCCGCCCGCGAATAATGCTAACATTCGCCAACCAACCGGTCGGTTTATTAATAATCGTCCGACATTCCCAACGCAGGCCAGCCCGTCTCGCTATGACACACTCTCTATTTGCGAAACACGAAGACACGCTGAACAAAGCCCTCGCCGCCATCGAAACGCGAGGCTATTGGAGCCCCTTCGCGGAAATGCCAAGCCCCAAAGTGTACGGGGAAACGGGCAACGCCGACGGCGAGGCCGCGTTCAAGGCGCACCTCGACCGACCGTTCGAACTCGATCAGCCGGGCACCGGGGAAACAGTCGGTAACGAGCGGTCCCCGTACGGCTTCGAGCTCGGCGCACGGTACCCGCAGGCAGACGTCGATGCGCTGATCGCTGCCGCAACCGCCGCCGAGCGCAGCTGGCGGCTGGCCGGGCCGCAAGCTTGGGTCGGCGTATGCCTCGAAATCCTCGCGCGTCTGAACCGCGCGAGCTTCGAGATCGCCTACAGCGTCATGCACACCACCGGTCAGGCTTTCATGATGGCCTTCCAGGCCGGCGGCCCGCATGCGCAAGATCGCGCGCTCGAAGCGGTCGCTTACGCGTGGAACGAACTGCGACGCGTGCCGACCGAAGCGCACTGGGAAAAACCGCAGGGCAAGAACCCGCCGCTGGCGATGCATAAACGCTATACGGTCGTGCCGCGCGGAGTCGGACTCGTGCTCGGTTGCTGCACGTTCCCGACCTGGAACGGTTACCCGGGGATCTTCGCCGACCTCGCAACCGGCAATGCCGTGATCGTCAAGCCGCACCCCGGCGCCATCCTGCCGCTCGCCATTACCGTGCGCATCGCGCGCGAGGTGCTGCGCGAAGCCGGTTTCGATCCGAACGTCGTCACGCTGCTCGCGACCAACCCGAACGACGGCCCTCTCGTGCAAGACCTCGCCCTGCGGCCCGAAATCAAACTGATCGACTTCACCGGTAGCACGCAAAACGGCACCTGGCTCGAGCGCAACGCACATCAGGCTCAAGTCTTCACCGAAAAGGCCGGCGTCAATCAGATCGTCATCGATTCGGTCGACGACCTCAAAGCCGTCGCGCGCAACATCGCGTTTTCGCTCGCGCTCTACTCCGGGCAGATGTGCACTGCGCCGCAAAACATCTACGTGCCGCGCGACGGCATCCAGACGGCAGACGGGCACGCAAGCTTCGACGACGTGGCGCAAGCCATCGCGGTTGCCGTCCAAAAGCTCGTCGCCGACCCCGCCCGCGCCGTCGAGCTGACCGGCGCGATTCAGAACGACGGTGTGGTCCAGCGAATCGACGCGGCACGCGGGCTCGGGCGAGTGCTCGTCGACAGCGTCGCCATCGAACATCCGAACTTCCCGGGCGCTCGCGTGCGCACCCCGCTCGTGCTGCAGCTCGATGCGGCGAAGGACACCGAACAGTTCAGCAGCGAATGGTTCGGGCCGATCTCGTTCCTCGTCGCGACCGATTCGACGGCGCAATCGCTCGATCTGGCCGGCTCGCTCGCTGCCGAACACGGCGCGCTCACGCTTTCCGTCTACAGCAATGACGAGGCCGTGATCGAGGCGGCGCACGACGCATCGATCCGCGGTGGCGTCGCACTCTCGATCAACCTGACGAGCGGCGTTTTCGTCAATCAATCGGCCGCGTTCTCGGACTTCCACGGGACGGGCGCGAACCCGGCGGCCAACGCCGCCTTGACCGATACGGCATTCATTGCGAACCGCTTCCGCGTGGTCCAGAGCCGCATCCATGTTCCGCCGCGTGCTGTGCCCGCGCAAGCCGGCCAGACGGCATAGGCCGAACGGACGAATATCAATGAGGGCCCCTCGCCCTTAACCTGTCTCGACAGACCCTGCCCGCCCGGCGGGGTCGCCTCTCGCTGAATATCCCGATGATCGATGCATTTATCTGCGACGCGATTCGCACCCCGTTCGGCCGCTACGGCGGCGCACTGAAGGACGTCCGCCCCGACGACCTCGCCGCTGTTCCGATCAAAGCACTCGTCGAGCGCAACCGCGGCGTCGACTGGCACGCGCTCGACGACCTCATCTTCGGATGTGCAAACCAGGCCGGAGAAGACAATCGGAACGTCGCCCGCATGGCCGCGTTGCTCGCCGGCTTGCCGATCGATGCGCCGGGTACAACGGTGAATCGCCTCTGCGGGTCGGGCATGGACGCGATCGGATCGGCCGCACGCGCACTCAAAGCGGGCGAAGCACAGCTCATGATCGCCGGCGGCGTCGAGAGCATGACGCGCGCACCGTTCGTGATGGGCAAAGCCACGAGCGCATTCTCCCGCCAAGCCGAGCTCCACGACACGACGATCGGGTGGCGTTTCGTCAACGCCCGGCTCAAAGCGCAGTATGGCATCGACTCGATGCCCGAAACGGCAGAAAACGTCGCCGAACAGTTTGGTGTGAGCCGCGCCGATCAGGACGCCTTCGCTTTGCGCAGTCAGCAAAAAGCAGCGCGCGCGCAGGCAGACGGCACGCTCGCCGCCGAAATCGTGGGCGTCGAAATTCCCCAGAAGAAAGGCGACGCGCTGCTCGTCACACGTGACGAACACCCGCGGGAGACCTCGCTCGAATCGCTCGCCAAGCTAAAAGGTGTCGTGCGCCCCGATGGCACCGTCACTGCCGGGAACGCATCCGGGGTGAACGACGGCGCTTGTGCCGTACTGCTCGCGAACGAAGCCGCGGCCAATCAGTACGGGCTCCGGCCGCGCGCCCGCGTGCTCGGCATGGCCACCGCAGGCGTTGAGCCGCGCATCATGGGTATCGGTCCGGCCCCCGCCACACAAAAGCTGCTGCAGCGGCTCGGCATGACGCTTTCGCAATTCGATGTCATCGAGCTCAACGAAGCGTTCGCCTCGCAAGGGCTCGCCGTCCTGCGCCTGCTAGGGCTCGCCGATGACGACGCACGCGTCAACCCGAACGGCGGCGCGATTGCACTCGGGCACCCGCTTGGCGCCTCGGGCGCGCGACTCGTGACCACCGCGCTTCATCAACTCGAACGTACGGGCGGCCGCTACGCGCTCTGCACGATGTGTATCGGGGTGGGCCAAGGGATCGCGCTGGCGATCGAACGCGTCTGAGAAATCACCGATCAACCGACTTAGCGTGACCCAGGAGACCCTCGATGGCATATGAAGCGATTCGCGTCGACATCGACGCATCGGCGCCCGTCGCCACCGTAACGCTGAACCGCCCGGACAAGCTCAACAGTTTCACGCGCGCCATGCACCGCGAATTGATTCGCGCACTCGACGAAGCCGTCGATGCCGGTGCTCGTGCAATCGTACTCACGGGCGCCGGCCGTGGCTTCTGCGCAGGCCAGGATCTCAGCGACCTCGACACGGCCCCCGGTGCAAAAACTGACCTCGGCGAACTCATCGACGGCTATTTCAACCCGCTCGTGCGGCGCCTCCAGGCACTGCCGCTGCCGGTCATCGCCGCGGTGAACGGCATCGCCGCCGGTGCCGGCGCCAATCTCGCGCTCGCCTGCGACATCGTCCTGGCAGCCCGTTCCGCGAGCTTCGCGCAATCGTTCGTCAAGATCGGCCTCGTGCCCGATTCGGGCGGCACGGCCTTTCTGCCGCAGCGCATCGGCATGGCCCGCGCATTGGGGCTAGGCATCACTGGCGACAAACTGAGCGCCGACGAGGCCCAACAGTGGGGTTTGATCTGGCAAGCGGTCGACGACGCCGAGCTGGCGGAATCGGCTGCAGCACTTGCGCGCAAGCTCGCGCAGCAGCCGACGCGCGCGATCGCAGCCGTGAAGCGCGCAATGCGCGCGAGTACGACGAATACGCTCGATCAGCAGCTCGATCTAGAACGCGATTTGCAACGCGAACTCGGTATGTCGCACGACTACGCGGAGGGTGTTGCCGCCTTCATCGAAAAGCGCGCGCCGCGCTTCGAGGGGCGCTAACGTGAGCGGCGCCTCGCACGAGACTCAAGTGCCGCGCGCCGAAGCGGTCGCGGCTTCGGTCGCAACGGCGTCAAGCGGCGCCGCGGCACCCGCACCGAAACCGGATTCCGCCGTGGCCACCATGACGCCCGATGAACTGGCGTGGGCCGTCGCCAAGGCGATGTACGACACCGACGCCTGTAGCCGCGCACTGGGCTTCGAGTTAATCGAAGTGCGTGCCGGTTTTGCGCAAATGCGGGCCGTCGTGCGGGCCGATTTCCTCAATGGGCACGGCATCTGCCACGGCGGTTTGATTTTCACGCTGGCCGACTCCACCTTCGCGTTTGCGTGCAACTCGTATAACGTCAACACGGTCGCCTCCGGCTGTTCGATCGAATTCCTGCGGCCCGCAAGGGGCGGCGATGTGCTGACCGCGGAAGCCGTCGAGCAGGTACTGAACGGCCGGACCGGCATCTACGACATTCGCGTGCGCAACGGCGCAGGCGAGACCATCGCGATGTTTCGCGGCAAGTCCGCACAGATCAAAGGCACGGTTCTACCCGCGGCCTGAGCACTCAAGGCGCAAAAAGACGCCTCCACGCGCAGCGTGGCGCCCCTTGGCCGGAGGGCGCGCCTCGACTCGCGCCGCATTTTCGATGAGATGATAGGAGACAGTCGATGACCACCGCGCTGCCGCTCGAGCCGATCGAGACCGCTAGCCGCGACGAGCTTGCTGCCGTGCAACTCGAACGGCTCAAATGGACGCTCACGCACGCCTACGACAACTCGCCCGTCTACCGGCGCAAGTTCGACGAGGCCGGCGTCCACCCCGGCGACTTGAAGACGCTCGCCGACCTTGCACGCTTTCCGTTCACAACCAAACACGATCTGCGCGAAAACTACCCGTTCGGGATGTTCGCCGTACCACAGGAGCGGGTTTCGCGAATCCACGCATCGTCGGGCACGACGGGCAAACCGACGGTGGTCGGCTATACGGCGCGCGACATCGACACCTGGGCCAACCTCGTTGCGCGCTCGATTCGCGCCGCATGCGCCCGCCGCGGCGACAAAGTGCATGTCAGCTACGGCTATGGGCTCTTCACCGGTGGCCTCGGGGCGCACTA
>CBJMQH010000348.1:0-5958 GCA_966431825.1 uncultured Trinickia sp. | reverse complement strand
CCGCTTGATATCGACCGTCACGATGCTGCCCATACACCACTCTTGACGTTAGCTCGGCCGCGAGCAATCGCTTCG
Organism: uncultured Trinickia sp.; assembly: GCA_966431825.1. Taxonomy (GTDB): domain Bacteria; phylum Pseudomonadota; class Gammaproteobacteria; order Burkholderiales; family Burkholderiaceae; genus Trinickia. Next base: position 5,883 of record CBJMQH010000348.1, on the reverse strand, counting down.
GCATATAGCCCCGCGATTTCAAACACGTCGGCGAGACCGTCATAGTGGATGCGGTTCTCAATACGACCAAGGGCACCCTCTAAGGTGCCCCTGTTCGCTTTTCCAGACAAGCCAGGCTCTCTGGACAGGATGAAATCATGCACGAGCACGACCATATCCGCATCGAGGATCATCGTTTGGCTAGTGCCTGGATAACAGCGTGATGCTGCTCATAGACGCGTTTGGCAGCGTTAACAATCTGCCTACGACCATCCGCGGAGCTTGCATTGACCTTCACTGTGGGCTGCTGAACCTGGGTCCTGGCCTTAACTTCGACTCCGTGGATGTTCCCGGTCTTACCTTTCATGACCATATGGGACTCCTTCGGGTGGTTGAACGTACTACATGGTTGACGGCATTCTACAGCGAAAGTTTAGGCCGCGGTGCGCAACAAATTGTGACGAGTGTCAACGGTTCGTACGTTGTGACACCTCTTCGCTCCCAGAAACGTCGACCGCGCCACTGAGATAGTCCCCCCACCACTGCGTCATTTTTCTGCGCTCCCTCAAATACTGGGCATGGTTGTACGAAGCGCGTACGTCGTTCCGCTCCGTGTGAGCAAGCTGACGCTCGATCCAGTCGCTCTCGAATCCGTTCTCGTTGAGGATGGTAGACGCCAGCCCGCGGAAGCCGTGGCCCGTCATCCGTGAGTGGTATCCCATGCGGTACAGGGCGTAGAGAACCGTGTTTTCGCTGATGGGCTTCTGCGTGTTCGACTGACTCGGGAACACCCACTTCCATCGGCCGTTCAGTTCCCTGAGCTGACGAATGATGTCGAGCGCCTGCGTCGAGAGCGGGACGATGTGCGGGCTCGACATTTTCATCTTCACCGCCGGGATGCGCCACTCGGCCTTCGCCTCATCGATCTCGGTCCATTCGGCGTGCCGTAGCTCATCCGTGCGCACGAACGTCAGCGCAAGAAACTGCAGCGCGAGCCGCGTCTGCAGTTCACCGTCGTACGCGGCAATCTTGCTCATCAACCCGGGCAGCTCGGCCTCGCCGACGCGCGCCATGTGCTTCGCCTTGCGGGTCTTCAGCGCCCCCTTCAGATCCGGCGTCGGATCGCGTTCGGCCCGGCCGGTCGCCACGCCAAAGCGAAGCGGCGCTTCTCGTGGGACGGGTCCAGGCCGGCGCGGATCTGATCTTTTATGACCTCACGCGCCTTGCGGGCCGCCAGCAGCGATACGGTCGGATAGACGCCCAGTGCGGCACGCTTTTCTTTACCGTCGACGCGGTATTTCAGGCGCCAGTATTTTGCGCCGGTGGGCACGCATCTTTGGCCCCCCCACGAGGAATCGAACCTCGATTTCAGGTTTAGAAGACCCGTGTTCTATCCGTTGAACTATGGGGAGGCGAAGCCGTGATTGTACGGGGTAACCGCATGGGCGCGCCCCATGCGGCTTCCGGGTCGCGGATTATACCCGAGCGGCGCTCAAGCCGGCTGGCCGTGCATCATGAACCAGCCGAAGCAAAGCGCACCGGCCACGATGCAGTAGAGCCCGAACGTCGCCAAGCGCCCACGTCCCTCGAAATAACGCATCAGGAACCGCACGCTCAGATACGCCGCCACCGCCGTCAGCACGCCACCGAGCAACGCGTCGGCCAACTGCCCCGGCGCATGGAGAAGCTTCGGCACTTCGAGCAGCCCCGCCGCGAAAATGATCGGCGTACCCAGCAGGAACGCGAACTCGGCCGCGCTTTCCGCCGTGAGCCCCGCCGCATTGCCGGCAATCATCGTCAACCCGCTGCGCGAAAAACCCGGAATCAATGCGCCCACCTGCGCAAGCCCGACCAGGAACGCCTGCTTGAACGTCAGCTTTTCCGCCGGCCGATGGGCCCGCGAACGCTGCATCCGGTCCCCCACCCACAACAGCAGACCGTTCACCACCAGCGCCAACGCCACGATCCGCAAATCGTGGAACACACGCTCGATCCGCTTCTCCAGCACGAGCCCGACAAGCCCCGCCGGAATCGTACCGATGATCAACGCCCACATCATATGACCGTCATCGTTGCGCCGCCCGCCGAGCGAAGCGAACCACCCGGCCACAAGCGCGATCCAACGCTTGCGGAAGTACCACAGCAGCGCAATCGCGGTACCGAGGTGCAGAGCGACCAGGAACGGAATCAGCTGCGGTGCGTGCTTGTCGATGTGCATCCCGACCAGCGCCGGCGCCAACAGCGTATGGCCCAGACTGCTCACCGGGAACAACTCCGTCACGCCCTGCAACACACTCAGAAAAATCAGAAACCCAAGGCTCACGCGTCGATCCTTTTGTACTAGAAAACAGTCATTGAAGAGAAAACCTGGCCGCAGCCCCGACGCCGGACCAGGGTCGCAGCCGATTATGGCCCAGTACGGGCGGGCGAGCCAAGCCGCAAGCCCCAACTTTTTCCGCCCGACTTGCGAGCAAAAGCGTCATTGGTCAGTCATAATCGACACAGATAATGTGCGCACTGTAAACGTTTTCATCGAGCACGCTCGGGTTGAACCACGGACTGAACACTCGCAATGAAACATACGATCAAGGATGTCGCCGCTTACGCCGGCTTCTCAATCGCGACGGTCTCCCGCGCGATCAACGCGCCGCACACCGTCAACCGCGTCACCTTGGCCAAGATCCGCGAAGCGATCGAGGCACTGCAGTTCAGCCCGAGCCCGCTCGGCCGCCAGCTGCGCGGCGAGCGCACGCGCCTGATCGGCGTCGTGTTGCCGACGCTCGCCAACCCTGTCTTCGCCGAATGCCTGCAAGGCATCGACGAACTGGCGAGCGCTCAGGGGTTCCGCCTCATGCTGATGACAACCCAATATGATGCCGCCCGCGAGCGCCATGCCATCGAAACGCTGCTCCACCAACGCATCGAGGGTCTGATCCTGACCGTAGCGGACGCCGACACGCACCCGCTGCTCGACGAACTCGACCGCGACGGCAAGCTCTACGTGCTCATGCATAACGACACGGTGCGTCGCCCGTCGGTGTCGGTCGACAATCGTCGCGCCGCGTACGACGGCGTGCGCATGCTGATCGACCACGGCCACGAGCGCATCATGATGCTGGCCGGCACGCTCGCCGAATCGGATCGCGCACGTCAACGCTTCCGCGGCTATGAAGATGCGATGCGCGAGGCCGGCTTCGCCCCCGCCCCGGCGCTCGAAGTCGATTTCAACGCCGACGAGCTGGCCCCGTCCGTTCTCGCCCATCTGACCTCGGGCGCTGCCCGCCCCACCGCGCTCTTTTGCAGCAACGACCTGCTGGCAATGGTCGTCATGCGCGGCCTGCGCCGGGCCCGGTTTCACGTACCGGAAGACATGTCGATTCTCGGCTTCGACGGGCTTGCAATCGGCGAACTGCTTTCGCCGACGCTCGCCAGCATCCGCGCGCCGAACCGGGAAATCGGCTGCGTCGCCTGGCGGCGCCTGATGGCCCGCATCCAGGGCAGCGACGACGGCGACTCACTGTCTCAGAGACTCGCGCACACGCTGCGCGACGGGGCCACGGTAGGCGTGTTATCCGGTACGGCCGGCGCCGCACGCCCCGCGCACCCGGCGAGCTGAGACTCAAACTTCGCCGCAATCCGATTCACGCCGCACGCCCGCTGGGCGCGCGGTGCGCTTTGTCTCGACGTCCCATTCCACCGTTCGCATGTCTTCTTCAACAAGGAGCCTCCACGTGACACGTCGTTCACCCTCAGCGCTGACACGCTTCGCCCGCCGCGCCTGCGCCGGCGCGGCCCTCGTGCTGAGCGCGGCAGCACCGTTTGCCAGCCCCGCCCAAGCCGAAGAAACCGCCATCTGCTACAACTGCCCGCCCGAATGGGCCGATTGGGCCAGCGAGCTGGCCGCCATCCAGCAAAAGACGGGCATTCGCGTACCGTCCGACAACAAGAATTCGGGTCAGGCGATCGCGCAGCTGATCGCGGAACAAAAGAGTCCTGTCGCCGATGTGGTCTACCTCGGCGTCTCCTCGGCCTTCCAGGCAAAGGACAAGGGCGTCGTGCAACCGTACAAGCCGGCACACTGGGACGACATCCCCACCGGACTCAAGGATCCGCAAGGCAACTGGTTCGCGATCCATTCGGGCACCCTCGGCTTTTTCGTCAACAAAGATGCGCTCGAAGGCAAACCGGTCCCGCATTCGTGGGCCGATCTGCTCAAACCGGAGTACAAAGGCATGATCGGGTATCTCGACCCGTCCAGTGCCTTCGTGGGTTACGCGGGCGCCGTCGCCGTCAATCTCGCCCTCGGCGGCACGCTCGATAACTTCGGCCCGGGCCTCGACTGGTTCCGCAAGCTGAAAGCCAATGCGCCGATCGTGCCGAAGCAAACGGCTTACGCACGCGTGCTCTCGGGCGAAATTCCGATCCTGCTCGACTACGATTTCGATGCGTATCGCGCGAAGTACAAAGACCACGCCAACGTCGAGTTCGTGATTCCTGCCGAAGGCACGATCACGGTGCCCTATGTGATGAGTCTCGTGAAGGGCGCCCCGCATGAGGCGAACGGCAAGAAGGTCCTCGACTTCGTCCTGTCCGACGAAGGCCAGCGGATCTGGGCCAACGCCTATCTGCGCCCCGTGCGCGCAAACACCATGAGCAAGGAAGCCGCCGCCAAGTTCCTGCCGGCGTCGGACTATGCGCGCGCGAAAGCCGTGGACTTCGCCAAAATGGCCGACAAGCAGCAAGCATTCGGCCAACAATATCTGCAGGTCATGCATTGAGCATGCAGTAAATCCAACGAGGGGCGCGGCCGAGGCGGCCTTCTCGTCGCGTCGGCCGGCCAAGCCGCCCCCTCGTCGCCCTTTTGTGTCCCAATCGAATCAGCGCTCGCTGTCCGACGCCTTTGTCCGGCCACGTCGTGCGCGCATCAGATCATGCATGACATCACATTCACCTGGCGCTGGCGCGTCGCGTTCCTCGCGCCGGCCCTGGCCGTCTTCTTCGCCTTCTGGCTGCTGCCGATGGGCGCGCTCGTCCAGGTGAGCGCCGCCGGCCACGCGCTCGACACCTATCGTGCGCTGCTGACCAACCCCCGCTACATGACGAGCCTCGTCGCAACGATCGCGCTCTCGGCAGCGGTCACGCTCGCCACGCTCGCCCTGTCGTTCATCGCGGGCCTCTTGCTCGCCCGCCGCGAATTCTCCGGCAAGCGCGTCCTGCTCGCGCTCCTCACGTTCCCGCTCGCGTTCCCCGGTGTCGTCGTCGGTTTCATGGTCATCATGCTCGCCGGCCGCCAGGGCCTCATCGGTGCCATCACCGAACGCCTCTTCGGCGACAAGTGGGTGTTCGCCTATTCGATGGCGGGCCTGTTCTGCGGGTACCTCTACTTCTCGATCCCGCGCGTGATCGTCACGGTCATGGCTTCGGCGACCAAGCTCGACGCATCGCTCGAAGAGGCCGCACGCTCGCTCGGCGCTTCGCCCTGGCAAATCATGCGCGACGTCATCCTGCCCGGACTCGCGCCGGGCCTCGTCGCTGCAGGCGCCATTTGCTTCGCCACGGCGATGGGCGCGTTCGGCACCGCGTTCACGCTCGCCACCGACATCGACGTGCTGCCGATGACGATCTACACCGAGTTCACGCTCAACGCGAACATGATCACGGCCGCAGGCCTGTCCATCGTGCTCGGGATCGTGACGTGGGCCGTACTCGCACTCGCACGCAGTCTCACCGGCTCGGCCGTCGCGGCCACCGCATGAAGGACGGATTCACCATGCCCCCTCGCCTCGCCACCGCCCCCGCCGCCCGTCATCGCCCGCGCGGCATCGCCCCTTGGCTCAGCGCCCGAGCGTTCCTGCTCTACGGCCAGTGGCTCGTCACGCTCGCGATTGGCGCGTTTCTGCTCGT
>CBJMQH010000347.1:0-5963 GCA_966431825.1 uncultured Trinickia sp. | reverse complement strand
GTTCGCCTGCGCGGCCGGCACCGAGATCTGCTGTCCGACAACCGAGCGCGCGAGCGTGACGAACGGATCGCTCCCGTTGATGAGATGCCCAGGCCCGAAAAGCGGGATCAAGCGCTTCAGAATGCGATCCCGTTTCACGAGATCGGCACAGGCGCGCTCCCAATATGCGGGCCGCGACAAGCTCGGCTCGCGCGGGGCGATGGGCACGGGCACTGCCGCCTCGGGCGATGCAGGTGCAGCAGCTCGGGGCTTGCGCGCCCCTTCCGCCTCACGCGCCGCATCGCTGCGCTTCTCGCGTGCAACCGGTTCCGCAGCCCCATTGAGCTTCGCCTCGCGCGTTCGCGAAGGCTTCGCTGCACGCGCATCGATTTCGATCGACGGCGCTTTCGGTGCAGCCTTGCGCTTGAGCGCGGGCTCGGCACCCGCCGCCGTACTTGCGGTGCGGGGCGAACCCGCCGCGCGCACGCTGCCTTTGCGCTGCTTCGCGGCGGTACCTTGCGGTGCCGCGCGTTTAGCCGGCGCCTTTCTGGCCGTTGCCATCTTGCCTCCTGCCTGGCGAGTCGATCAGCGCAATGCGCGATGCACGTTCATACGCGGCGCCATTCGGTCAGCCCGCCCGGTTTGTCTTCAAGCGCAACCCCGGCGTCGAGCAATTCGGCTCGGATCCGGTCTGCGTCGGCATAGTTCTTCGCCTGCTTCGCCGCGGCACGCGCGGCGATTTTCGCTTCGATCTCGCTCGCATCGAGCGCGCCCGCTTGCGCGGCACCGCCCGCTTGCTGCAAGAACGCACGCGGGTCGCGCCCAAGCAGGCCAAGCGTGCCGGCCAGCGCGCGCAATTGACGGGCAAGCGCGCGATCCTGCGTGCGGTTCACGACACCGGCGAGCTCGAACAGCACGGCCACGGCGACAGGCGTATTGAAGTCGTCGTTCATGGCGGCCTGGAATCGCGCCGCATGCGGCTCGAACCAGTCGAGCGCCGCATCATCGGGCGCAACATCCTTGAGCGCCGTGTAGAGCCGCGTGAGCGAAGCCCGTGCGTCGTCAAGGTGCACGTCGCTGTAATTGAGCGGCGAACGGTAGTGCGTGCGCACGATGAAAAAGCGCACGACCTCGGCATCGTACCGGCCGATCACGTCGCGGATCGTAAAGAAGTTGCCGAGCGATTTCGACATCTTCTCGTTATCGATCTGCACGAAGCCGTTGTGCATCCAATAGTCGACGAAGGTCTCGCCGCTCGCACCTTCGCTCTGCGCGATCTCGTTCTCGTGGTGCGGAAACTGCAGATCCTGGCCGCCGCCGTGCAGGTCGAAGTGCTCGCCAAGCAGCGCGCAGCTCATCGCCGAACATTCGATGTGCCAGCCCGGCCGGCCGCGGCCGTACTTCGAATCCCAGCTCGATTCCGCCGGCTCCTCCGGCTTCGCGCGCTTCCACAGCACGAAGTCGAGCGGATCCTGTTTTGCTTCGTTCGCGGCCACGCGCTCGCCCGCGCGCAGATCTTCGAGCGACTTGCCCGACAGTGCGCCGTAGCGCTCGAACTTGCGCACGGAGTAATTCACGTCGCCGTCGCTCGCCTGGTACGCGTACCCGTTGGCCTCGAGCTTTTCGATCAAGCCGAGCATCTGCGGAATGAAATCGGTCGCGCGCGGCTCGATATCGGGGCGCTCGATGCCGAGCGCGTCGGCATCTTCGTGCATCGCGGCGATGAAGCGATCGGTCAGCGCCTTGATCGTCTCGCCGTTCTCGAGCGCGCGGCGGATGATCTTGTCGTCGACATCGGTGATGTTGCGCACGTAGGTCACCTTGTAACCGAGCGCACGCAACCAGCGGGCCACGACGTCGAACACGACCAGCATCCGCGCATGGCCGATATGACAGTAGTCGTAGACCGTGATTCCGCAGACGTACATCCGCACTTCGCCCTGACGGCGCGGCACGAAGACTTGCTTGTCACGCGCGAGCGTGTTGTAGATGCGCAGTGATTCCATAGAGACGTTTCGTGAGCCTGGCGCAGCTCGCACGCGCCGATGCGCCTCACGAGCCCGGCAAACAAACCGAAGGCGGCAAGACGGGCGGGCAATGCGAATGTGTGTCCGCGATGCGGCGTTTGAAAGCGTTTCGACGAAGCATGTCGACGCTGAAGACGCCCACGACTGGCGGAAGACAGTCTGCCGTGCGAGGAAACGGGCAAACGTTTTGTTAGAATGGGCCGGAGTATAACATCTCGATTCGAGCCTATGAAACCTACAAGCGGCCGCACCCACCGTAGCGCGGCCCTCGCCGCCGCGCTCATGCTCGGCTTGGCGCTCGGCACACTGCCGAACTCGGCGGCCCTCGCACAAACGTCGAAGGCAACGGCCGATGACACGCCCCAGATCGATGCGTCGATCGCCGGACAGGATTGGCGCAATGCCTTGAACGAGCTCGATGCGCGTATCGCTGCGAAGCCGCACGACGCACAGGCGAAGTTCAAGCGTGGCACCGTACTCGCCCGTCTCGGTCGCGACGACGATGCAATTGCGCAGTTCGTCGAACTGACGCAGAGCTACCCCGAACTGCCTGAGCCGTACAACAACCTCGCGGCACTTTACGCGAAGCACGGTCGCTACGACGAAGCACGCGCAGCGCTCGAAACGGCCGTGAAGGCGAGTCCCGGCTACGGGCTCGCCTACGAAAACCTGGGCGACCTGTACCTGCGGCTCGCGGCCGAATCGTACAAGCGCGCTCAGTCGCTCGGCCATACCAGCGGTGCAACCGCACAGCGCCTCGCCGATATCCAACGCATCGTTTCGGCGGCACCGGCGAAGCGCGCGAACCCGTCGAAGACCAGCACGCAACAAGGCGGCTCGAATACGATGCCCGTGCCGCCCGCGTCTGCGTCGCCGTACGGCGGCCCGACCGGTTCGCTCGCGGTGCCGCCCTACGTCGCGCCCGCCAAGTGACCGACGGGCGCACGCGTTCGTTTTTCTCCAAGCTCAATCCAAGCTAAAAGGATGCTCATGAAAAGGTTCTGGTTGGCGCTCGGCAGCGCCGCTCTGATCGCCAATGCCCCCGCCTTCGCGCAAACGGCTGCCGCCGGTGCGCACCCGCAGGTTCAGTTCAAGACGAGCGAAGGTGATATTCGCGTGGAGCTGTATCCCGAGAAAGCACCGAAGACCGTCGCGAATTTCCTCGACTATGTGAAGTCCGGCCAGTACAGCGGCACGATCTTCCACCGCGTGATCCGCGGCTTCATGATCCAGGGCGGCGGATACACGACGAACTTCTCCGAAAAGCCGACGCGTGCGCCGATTCCGCTCGAAAGCCGCAACGGGCTGAAGAATGCGACGGGCACGATCGCGATGGCTCGCACGAGCGATCCGAACTCGGCCACCGCCCAGTTCTTCATCAACACGGTCGAGAACGCCGGGCTCGACTATCCCAATCCTGACGGCAACGGCTACGCCGTGTTCGGCAAGGTAGTCTCGGGCATGGACGTCGTGAAGAAGATCGAAGCGACGCCGACGACCTCGCGCGGCATGATGCAGGACGTGCCGCAAAAGCCGATCGTGATCGAATCGGCGAGCGTCGTTCCGGCGAAATAAGCGGCGCGCCGCCGGCCTCGCCATTGCGGCAAGCTCAGGCGCGCGCGAAGCGCTAAGCTAAAAGAATGACATCACCCGGCGCCTTCGGGCGCCGGCCTCTTTCAGGGCACTTTTTCAAGGAATCCATCATGGTCGAACTCCATACGAACCACGGCGTCATCAAGCTCGAACTCGACGCTGAAAAAGCGCCGAAGACGGTCGAGAACTTTCTGAACTACGTTCGCCGCGGACACTACGACAACACGGTGTTTCACCGCGTCATCAACGGCTTCATGATCCAGGGCGGCGGCTTCGAGCCGGGCATGAAGCAAAAGGCAACCGAGGCACCGATCGACAACGAGGCCAACAACGGCCTGAAGAACGTTCGCGGTTCGATCGCCATGGCACGCACGAACGATCCGCACTCGGCAACGGCCCAGTTCTTCATCAACGTGAACGACAACGACTTCCTGAACCACACTTCGCCGACGCCGCAAGGCTGGGGCTACACCGTGTTCGGCAAGGTCGTCGACGGGCTCGACGTCGTCGACGCGATCAAGGGTGTGCGCACCGGCTCGAAGGGCTTCCATCAGGACGTGCCCCTCGACGACGTGATCATCGAAAAAGCGGTCATCGTCGATTGAACACGCGCGTATTCGGCAAGCGAAGCACTGCCGAGCGTCAGGACGAATCGCCGCGACACGTCGCGGCGAGCGTGCCGCTCGAGCATGGACAGGCGCGTCCGCACGCGCCACGTCCGCTGCTGTTCGTGTCGGACCTGCACTTGAGCCCCGCGATCCCACGCACGGTCGCGGCGTTCGAGCATTTCATCCTCGTCACCGCGGCCGTAGCCGATTCCGTGTTCGTGCTGGGCGACCTGTTCGAATACTGGATCGGCGACGACATGCTCGCCGTGGACCCGTTTGCCGCGCGCATCGCGGCTTGCCTGCGCACGCTCTCCGAGCGCGGCATCACGCTCTACGTGATGCACGGCAACCGCGATTTTCTGCTTGGCAAGCGATTCATGAAAGCGGCCGGCGCGATCTGGTTGCCCGACCCGTTCGTCATGAGCGCGTTCGGCTCGCGCATCGTGCTCGCTCACGGCGATGCACTGTGCACCGCAGACCGCAAGTACCAGACGTTTCGCCGCATCTCGCGCTGGCGCCTGCTGCAGTTGCTGTTTCTCGCCTGGCCATTGAGATGGCGTCAGGCGCTTGCCGAACGGATGCGCCATGCGGGCGAGGAAGGCCGCACGCGCCCTCCTTCGCCGCTCTATGACGTCACGACCGAAGGCGTCGCTGCGCTCTTTCGCACGAGCAAGACTTCGACGATGATCCATGGGCATACGCATCGACCGGCGCGCCACCAGGAATCCGGCGGCACGCGCTGGGTGTTGCCCGACTGGGACCTCGACCACGGCACGCGCCGCGGCGGGTATCTGCGCGTCGACGCGGAAGGCATTCACGCCTACCCGCTCGACTGAACGCCGGCACCGCCGCTCTTGCCACGCGAACGCGGCGTGCGCGGTCGCTCAATTCCGAACGATTTCGCCTTCGATGGCGGCAGAGAGCCGGCGCAGGTCGATCTGCACACCGTCCCCTTGCAGCGCTTCGAGCCGCGCACCGAGCCGCTCGAGCGCAGCGACGATTTCGTCGACGCGCTGCGTCTCCTTCGCCGCATGATCGATGAGCCCGTGCAACGCGAGCGAAACCGGATCTTCCGCGTTCGGCGCAATGCCGTAGGCGCAGAATGCGGTGCGCTCGACAGACGCCTGCTTCGTATCGGCCGGCATGATGACGCGCGCCGGGTTGCCGACGGCGGTGCCGCCTGCCGGTACGGGCTTCACGACGACGGCGTTCGAGCCGATTTTCGCATCGGCGCCGATCGTAAAGCCGCCGAGCACCTTCGCGCCCGCACCCACGATCACGCCGCGCTCCAAGGTCGGATGACGCTTCGCACCGCGCGTGAGCAGCGTGCCGCCGAGGGTGACGCCTTGATAGATCGTGCAATCGTCGCCGACCTCCGCCGTTTCGCCGATCACGACGCCCATGCCGTGATCGATGAAGACGCGCCGGCCGATCGTTGCGCCCGGATGGATCTCGATGCCCGTCATGAAGCGCGCGAACTGTGAGGCGACACGCGCGAGCCAGCGGCGGTGCGCCAGCCAGCAGGCATGTGCAAACCGATGCAGGACGAGCGCATGGAGGCCCGGATAACAGGTGAGCACCTCCCACCCGCTGCGTGCGGCGGGATCCCGCTGACGGATCGTGGCGATGTCTTCGCGCAGTCTCTTGAACATGGTGGGGCTCGCTGTTTTGTCGGATGGCGTGCGGCAGGCCGCACCGCGTACTCGGCGGGTCGGGCTGCTTGCGCGGCGGTTTCGTCGATATGAGAAACCGCGAT
>CBJMQH010000346.1:0-5973 GCA_966431825.1 uncultured Trinickia sp. | reverse complement strand
CAAAATTCACAGAAAAACCCGCGTTCTCCCTTGACCCGCTTGGGGCCATACTCTAAAGTGGGAGACAGTGTGAGAAAGTGTATTTTTGTGGATTAACAGCGCCGTTTTCGGCGACGTTTTTTGAAGGTTGGGGCTTAGGGCTCCGAAGGGGAGAGCAGGGGTGTTCCAAGGGGCGTCGGCGCTGACGCTCGATGCGAAGGGGCGGATGTCCGTACCCTCTCGGTATCGCGAAGCGCTGCAAGGCGAGGCACAAGGACGGGTGACGCTGACAAAGCACCCGGACGGCTGCCTGTTGCTTTTTCCTCGCCCCGAATGGGAAATCTTTCGTACGAAAATCGCCGCGCTGCCGATGGACGCGCACTGGTGGCGGCGCATTTTTCTCGGCAATGCATCCGACGTCGATCTCGACAGCGCAGGACGCATTCTCGTTTCACCCGAACTGCGCATGGCCGCAGGCCTCGAGAAGGAAATCATGTTGCTTGGAATGGGCAGCCACTTTGAGCTGTGGGACGCACAGACTTACGCGGCGAAGGAGCAGGCAGCCATGGCGCAGGGCATGCCGGAAGCCCTGAAGAATTTCACGTTCTGATCGCGGTAGAACAAGGGAACACTGCGATGGGAAACGATTTGCAGCACCGGACGGTGTTGCTCGATGAAGCGGTCGATGCGCTCGTGACGCGTCCGGATGGCGTATACGTAGACGGAACGTTCGGGCGCGGCGGCCACAGCCGTGCGGTGCTCGCGAAGCTGGCCGCGGCCGGGCGATTGATCGCGTTCGACAAGGACCCGCAGGCCATCGCAACGGCGGCCGGTATCGGGGATGCGCGGTTCGAGATCGTTCACGAAAGTTTCGCGTCGCTCGCGAGCGCGATGGCAGAGCGCGGCGTGCCGCGTGTGACAGGGGTTTTGCTCGACCTCGGTGTGTCGTCGCCTCAACTGGACGACCCCGAGCGCGGTTTCAGCTTCCGCGCGGACGGTCCGCTCGATATGCGGATGGACCCGACGCGCGGCGAATCGGCGAGTGAGTGGCTCGCCCGGGCGACGCAGCAGGAACTGACGGAGGTGATACGAGATTATGGGGAAGAACGGTTTGCTGTTCAGATTGCAAAGGCGATTGTTGCTCGCCGGGCAGAGTCCGGTCGTCTCGGGCCTCTCGACAGCACGGGCGAGCTTGCCGAAATCGTGGCTCACGCCGTCAAGACACGTGAGAAGGGTAAGGACCCGGCAACCCGCACCTTTCAAGCTATACGGATTTACGTCAATCAAGAGCTTGCGGAGCTGCAAGTCGTTTTAGAGGCTGCATTGTCGTTGTTGGAGCAAGGGGGGCGGCTGGTGGTCATCAGCTTTCATTCGCTCGAGGACAGAATCGTGAAGCGATTCATGCAGGCGCACGCGAGTGCGCCTGCTGTCGATCGTCGCTTGCCGATTCGCGCCGTCGATCTGCCGAGCCCACCGCTTAGAATCCTCGGTCGCCACTTTGCGAGCGCGGCCGAAGTCGAGGCGAACCCGCGCGCCCGCTCGGCGGTCATGCGTGTCGCGGAGCGCGTCGCGCCATGAGCCGCCTCAATATCTTTCTGCTCGTCGTCGTTCTGGGTTGCGCGCTTTCTGTCGTCAATGCGACGAACCAGCAGCGGCGCCTGTTCATCGAATTCGAGCGCGCGCAAGCCGAGGAGCGGCAGCTCCAGCAGGACTACGCGCAGCTTCAATATCAGCAGAGTGCGCTCTCGAAGACTTCCCGTATCGAGCAACTGGCCACCAACTCGCTGAAGATGCAGCCGTCGTCGACGGGGGGGACCCAGTATCTGACGCTCGCACCCGGCGCGACCGTTGCCGCGGACGCCCCGATTCCTGTCGCGCCGGCCAGTATGCCGGCAGCGAGCGCACGCGCGCAGGTCAAGGCCAGCTCGAAGGGTGGCGCGAAGGCCGCGGCAAAAGCGGGTGAGCGCACGGCCAACCACGCGGGCAATCGCGGAGGTGCGCGATGAAGCTCGGCGGCAACCGCAAAAGCGTGACGTTCTCGGCCAGCCCGGTACTCAATGTCCGGCTGCCGATGTGGCGCTCGAAGCTCGTCGTCTTTCTGCTGTTCTCGGCTTTCGTCGCGCTGACCGCGCGCGCATTCTGGATCCAGGGGCCCGGTAACGCCTTTTATCAGAAGCAGGGCGAGAGCCGTTATCAGCGCACGATCGGCCTGCCTGCCACGCGCGGCAAAATCCTCGACCGCAACGGTCTCGTCCTCGCGACGAGTCTGCCCGTGCGCGCCATTTGGGCCATCCCCGAATCGGTGCCCGACGACCTCGCCGCCGACAAGCTGGCCGCGCTCGGCAAACTGCTTGGCATGACGCAGAAAGAACTGCGCACAAAGCTTTCGGAAGATAAGACTTTTGTCTACGTGAAACGCCAGGTGCCCGTCGACATCGCCGAAAAAGTCGCCGCACTCAGTGTCCCGGGCATTTACCAGCGCGAAGAATACAAGCGCTTCTACCCCGAGGGCGAGATCACGGCGCACTTGATCGGCTTCACGAACGTCGAGGACGAAGGACAGGAGGGCGTCGAACTCGGCGACCAGAAGCTCCTCGCCGGTACGCCCGGCATTCGTCGCGTGATCAAGGACCGCATGGGGCGGATCATCGAAGACGTCGACGAGCAGGTCGTGCCGCATAACGGCAGCGACGTCGACCTGTCGATCGACAGCAAGATCCAATACATCACCTACGAAAACCTGAAGGCCGCCGTCGAGAAATCGAAGGCCAAGGCCGGGGCGGCGATGGTCATCGACGTGCGCACCGGCGAAGTGCTTTCGCTCGTGAACTATCCGACCTACAACCCGAACGACCGCTCGCACCTGACGGGCGAGCAGTTACGCAACCGGATCCTCACCGACGTGTTCGAGCCCGGCTCGATCATGAAGCCGTTTACGGTGTCGCTCGCGCTCGATCTGCATCGCGTCACGCCCAACACGCTCGTCGATACGGGCAACGGCCGCTTCACGCTCGACGGCGCGCCGATCACCGACGACGCGGGCTTCGGCGTGCTGACGGTTGGCGGCGTGATCCAGAAATCGAGCAATATCGGCGCGACGAAGATCGCGATGACGCTCAAGCCCGAGGAAATGTGGAACATGTATACGAGCATCGGGCTCGGGCAAGCACCGAAGGTCGGCTTCCCCGGCGCCGCGGCCGGACGCCTGCGCCCGTGGAAGAGCTGGCGGCGCATCGAGCAGGCAACGATGTCGTACGGCTACGGGCTCTCGGTTTCGCTGTTCCAATTGGCGCGGGCCTACACCGCCATCGCGCACGACGGGCAGCTGATGCCCGTTTCGATCTTCAAGACCACGGCGAGCCAACCCGTCGTCGGCCCGCAGATCTTTTCGCCGACGACTGCACGCGAAGTGCGCACCATGCTCGAATCGGTCGTGACCGCACAGGGCACGTCGCCTGAGGCGGCCGTGCCGGGGTACCGCGTTGGCGGCAAGAGCGGTACCGCCTACAAGCACGCGGGTCGCGGCTACGATCATTCGAAGTACCGTGCATCGTTCGTCGGGATGGCGCCGATGCCGAATCCGCGCATCGTCGTGGCCGTGTCGATCGACGAACCGACGGCCGGCAGCCACTTCGGCGGCTACGTCTCGGGCCCCGTGTTCGCCGGCATCGTGGGCGACACGCTGCGTTCGTTGAACGTTCCGCCCGATATGCCGGTCAAGCAACTCGTCGTGTCGGGCGACGATACGAAACCCACCGCGCCGCCGGCTGGCGCGCCGGCGCTCAAGGTATCCAACAACGCGCGCAATCACCCAGGAGTCGTTCGATGAGCGCGCCCCTCACCCAAGACGAGATTGCGCAGCGCGTGCGCGACGCGCTCGACTGGCTGCGTGCGCATTGCGCGGGTGCCCAGTTGCATGCGGATACGCGCACGATCGCCCCCGGCGACGCGTTCCTCGCGTACGCCGTGGAGGGCGCCGACAACCGGCCGCACATCGAACGTGCGTTCGAATGCGGTGCGTCGGCCGTGCTCTATCAGCCGGAAGGCTATGCCGGCGTCGTCGACGCGGCGCGCGCGCATCCGGTTCCGTCGCTGGACGTGCTGGCAGGCGAAATTGCAAGCGGATGGTACGGTGCGCCGAGTGCGGCGATGACGACGATCGGCGTGACGGGCACCAACGGCAAGACGTCGTGCTCGCAATGGATTGCGACTGCGCTCACCGCGCTCGGCGAGCCTTGCGCCGTCATCGGCACGCTCGGCACGGGCATGCCGGGGCGGCTCGTGCACACGGGCTTCACGACCCCCGACGCGGCCCAGCTGCAGCGCAGTCTCGCCGGCTTGAAGACGGGCGGCGCGCGTGCCGTGGCGATGGAAGTGTCGTCGCATGCGCTCCACCAGGGCCGCGTCAACGGCACGGCCTTCGACATTGCGATCTTCACGAACCTGACGCAGGACCACCTCGACTATCACCATACGTTCGAGGCGTATGAAGCCGCCAAGGCGCGCCTCTTCGATTGGCCGACGCTGACGGCCGCCGTCATCAACCGCGACGACGCAGCCGGGCGCCGACTTATTGCCCGGACGACGGGCCGCGTGCGCACGATCGTCTACGGCATCGGCGAGTCGTCCGACGCACCGCGCGGCGACGCGGCGCTCATCGCCACGAACGTGCGTGCCACGGCGACCGGTACGGCGTTTCATCTCGCATCGGACTGGGGCAACGCCGATGTCGAAGTGGCCACGCTCGGCACCTTCAACGTCAGCAATTTGCTCGCGGTGCTCGGGGGGCTGCTGGCGGCAAACGTCTCGCTTGCCGATGCGCTTGCACAGATCGTCAAGCTCGAACCGGTGAACGGGCGCATGCAGCGGCTCGGCGGCCGTCTCGCGAACGACGAGCCGCTCGTCGTGGTCGACTATGCCCATACGCCAGACGCACTCGAGAAAACGCTCGAAGCGCTGCGGCCGATGGCGACGGCGCGCGGTGGCCAGCTCGTCTGCATGTTCGGCTGCGGCGGCGACCGCGATCCGACGAAGCGGCCGTTGATGGGCGCCATCGCCGAGCAGCTGGCCGATGCCGTCATCGTGACGAGCGACAACCCGCGCAGCGAAGCACCGCGGGCCATCATCGAGCAGATCGTCGCGGGTATGAAGGACGCGACGAAGGCGCGCTGCGTGGAAGACCGTGCCAATGCGATCTTGCAGGCGGTGCGCGGTGCGGCGCGTGAAGATGTCGTCGTGCTAGCGGGCAAGGGACACGAAGCAACACAGGAAATCATGGGCAAGAAGCGCGTTTTCTCCGATCAGGATCATGCGCGGCTTGCGCTTGCTTCGCGTGCGACGCATCCGCGCGGGGGGGGCGAATGACGATGCTGACGCTCGCCCAGGCCGCCGCATTGATCGATGGCGCGACCGTCCACGGAGATGGCACCGCGGCGTTCGATCGTGTATCGACGGACAGCCGCACAGTGGGTGCCGGCGATCTGTTCGTCGCCCTCAAAGGCGATCGCTTCGATGCGCACGACTTTCTCGCGGAAGTCGCGCAGCGCGGCGCGCGCACGGCGCTCGTGACGCGCGTGCCTGCGGATTGGCCGGGCAGCGCGCTCGTCGTGCCCGATACGCGGGTAGCGCTCGGCGCGCTCGCGCGCGGCTGGCGCCGTCGGTTCGCGCTGCCGCTCGTGGCCGTGACCGGTAGCAACGGCAAAACGACGGTCAAGGAAATGATCGCCGCGATCTTCGCGACCGCCTGCGCAGAGCGCGAGCGGCTGGCGACGACCGGCAATCTGAACAACGACATCGGCTTGCCGCTCACGCTGCTCCGCCTCGCGGGCGAGCATCGCCTCGCCGTCGTCGAGCTCGGGATGAATCATCCTGGCGAGACGGCCGTGCTCGCGAAGATCGCCGAGCCGACCATCGCGCTCGTCAACAACGCGCAGCGCGAACATCAGGAATTCATGGCCACGGTCGAAGCGGTCGCCCTCGAGCACGCAAGCGTCA